>NZ_LOTA01000096.1:0-24405 GCF_001521935.1 Burkholderia sp. RF7-non_BP4
GTCAAGCGCGATGCGAAGCGCGGGCTGGCGTCGCTGTGCATCGGCGGCGGGATGGGCGTCGCGCTTGCGGTCGAACGTCCGTAACCGGTCGTCCGTCACGGCCAAACCAATCCGGGCGCCGGCCGATTGCGGCTTCGGCCGGCGTTACGTGAAGTCAGAGGGGGCCTCCGGCGGCTCTCGAAACCAAAAAATGGAGTGAGATTTATGTCTCAGCGAATTGCGTACGTAACGGGCGGGATGGGCGGCATCGGCACCAGCATCTGCCAGCGTCTGTCGAAAGACGGCTTCAAGGTGGTCGCGGGTTGCGGCCCGAACTCGCCGCGCCGGGTGAAATGGCTCGAGGACCAGAAGGCGCTCGGCTACGATTTCATCGCGTCGGAAGGCAACGTGGGCGACTGGGACTCGACCAAGGCAGCGTTCGACAAGGTCAAGGCCGAAGTCGGCGAGATCGACGTGCTGGTCAACAACGCGGGCATCACGCGCGACGTCGTGTTCCGCAAGATGACGCATGAAGACTGGACGGCCGTAATCGACACCAACCTGACGAGCCTGTTCAACGTGACGAAGCAGGTGATCGACGGGATGGTCGAGCGCGGCTGGGGCCGGATCATCAACATTTCGTCGGTGAACGGCCAGAAGGGGCAATTCGGCCAGACGAACTACTCGACCGCGAAAGCCGGCATCCACGGTTTCACGATGTCGCTCGCGCAGGAAGTCGCAACGAAGGGCGTGACGGTCAACACCGTGTCGCCCGGCTACATCGGCACCGACATGGTGAAGGCGATTCGTCCGGACGTGCTCGAGAAGATCGTCGCGACGATCCCGGTGCGTCGTCTCGGCGCGCCGGAAGAAATCGGTTCGATCGTCGCGTGGCTCGCGTCGAACGACTCCGGCTTCGCGACGGGCGCCGACTTCTCGCTGAACGGCGGCCTGCATATGGGCTGAACGTCCGGCTGCGCGGGCCGCTTCGGCCGCGCGGCCCGGCGTTTCCGAAGGCCCCCGCCTCCCGGATCCGGGAGGCGGGGATTTGTCACTTGCGCTACGCTGCACCCAAAGGCGTTACATGACTACTACAAAGAAAACGGCCGAGCGGCTCATCAAGAAGTACCCGAACCGCCGGCTCTACGATACCGAGACGAGCACGTACATCACGCTGACCGACGTCAAGCAGCTCGTGCTGGAACAGGAGGACTTCAAGGTCGTCGACGCGAAATCCAACGAAGACCTGACGCGCAGCATCCTGCTGCAGATCATCCTCGAGGAAGAGAGCGGCGGCGTGCCGATGTTCTCGTCGTCGATGCTGTCGCAGATCATCCGTTTCTACGGTCATGCGATGCAGGGCATGATGGGCACGTACCTGGAAAAGAACATCCAGGCGTTCATCGACATCCAGAACAAGCTCGCGGATCAATCGAAGAACCTTTACGAAGGTAACGCGATGAATCCGGAAGTCTGGTCGCAGTTCATGAACATGCAGGCGCCGATGATGCAAGGGATGATGACGAGCTACATCGAGCAGTCGAAGAACATGTTCGTGCAGATGCAGGAGCAGATGCAGAACCAGGCGAAGTCGATGTTCAGCACGTTCCCGTTCAAGCAACCGGGCGCGCCGGAGCCGGAGAAGAAGTAACGCTTGCGCGGCAGGCCGGGCGCGGCGGCACCCGCCGCCCGCCGCTTGGCTTGGCGCCGCGACGCGCGGCGGTGCGATGCGGCCGATCGTGTGCTCGGGCACGACGATGGCTGCTGGTCGCCGGCGCAAGATGTTGCCGACGGTCGTTCCTGATCGTCGGCACCGAATGCCTGTGCCCTCGCGTGGGGGGCGGTGCGATAGTGGTCCGGTCGCTTTTATCTAATTCCAGAGAGTCATCAGCAACTCGACACCCGGGCGTGTCGCGCCGCACGGCGTGCGTTTGTGCCAGTGCGGCCGATCGCCATTGCGTCGGGCCGCGTCACAACGCGCAGCGGCAAAGCCTGCGCGTTCGCCGGCTTGGCTCAAAGTGCCGGATCGAAATCCTGGTGATCGTCCGCGGGAGGAAGGTCGAGCACGAGCTTCACCGCGCAGTAGTTCGCCTTCAGCGAAAACACCCGGCCGATCACAAGAAACGTCTGCCGCGAATTTTCGAGTTCGACGAAGTCGCCCGGCTGCGGCACGTGGGCGCCCTGGTCATAGGAAAAGCTGGTGCTGGTCTGCTCGCCGATGGTCTCGGCGGCGTGCTCGGTGAATTCGATCGTGATATGGGTGGTCATGCGAAGCCTGTTGGGTAAGTGAAGAGAGCGTAGACCCTCTTCCAGAGATTAAGGTTTGTTCCGAAATGCCTACGTGACGAATCAGGGCCGGCACCCGTATCCCTGTTTTGACCTGTTTCAATACCGCCGCAATCTGCTCGGCGCTGAGGTGCTGGCGCTTCATCGTACGGCTACCTTTCATCGAAAAGTCCGCCGAAAACTCCCTCAACATGATGGCACTATTTGCTGGGAGTCGCTCATTCTGAGTTTGTTGAACGCGGCAGATGCTCAACTGCTCCAGCGGGCAGTCGAATGGCTCTACGAAGTGCTGGTGGAAATTCGAAGCTTTCGTGAAAGAGGTGATTGGCCTGCATCTCACTATGTCGGAAGTAGAGTTTCTTGCTCCGATCGAGGAGCTATTCGGGTGGCCCCATGCCGCCTGATTCCGACATGTTCACTTTCTGGCGTGGCACTGCGACTGCTCCGATCGGTTGGAGGAAGACGCAGATCATCGCCGACACGCTAACCCAACACTCAGCCAACACACAGACGCCAAGCCCGTTCTCGTTCTCATCCATACCAGCCCGGGCCTGACTATATAGCGGCTGCGCATCAGCGCGGCAACGTATCGTCCTTGGCGTATCGCGTGGCAACGATCGACGGCTTCCCGATGCACTTGGCTCTGTGGCCACGCCGAAAGTACCACCAAGGCAAGGTAGACGGAGCGTTCGATCGGTCCTGGGATCAGTTCGCGACGAATAAAGAGCGCATAACCTGCTCCGTAGGCTCCGTAGTACAGAACGAAGGCAGCCAGGCCATAAAACAGGAACGAGTTCTGTGGAAGTTCAAAGAACTCGCCCGCTCACCAGTCGTAGAATGCCGTGGCCTGAACGAAGGTCAATGGAAAACTGATAAGCGGCGGCACGAGTAACCAGATAGCTGCGCCTATGCGTACGAAAGCCCTGAGTTGCTTGAACATATTTTGGAGTGGTTTCTGATAGTCGCGTCGAGGACAAACGCCATGCTCAGCCAGACGGGGGATAACGAGGGCTCCGGCGGCGTAACCAAGCAACGGCTCGGGGATGAAAAGGGTAGGTGCGGTACGGCGTTTGCCGAGCAGTCAGTCGATTAGCCCCAGGGGTGCGATGTCTTTGTCATGACGGGACAGTCGTATGTGCCGACGTTCGTGTTTTCTCTTGTGTCCAGGAAGGGCCGCTGCGCGGCCCGCGTGTGATCAGACGCCGTTTCGACGCTCGCTTTGTTTTACCGGTACCTTGCCTTGTCCACTCGTTGACGCATCCGCACGCCGTTCGTCGTGCAATAGGGTGCGCGGCAGCGCGAAGCCCTTGAACAGAGGCTGAGTGAAGGGGTTGTTGGCCTTTTCGGTGCTGATACGGTAGCGCATGCCGCCATCGGCAGCGGCGAAGCTGACGTCGACGCTGGTAGCGGTGGCGCCGTTGAGGCGGGCCTGGCTGAGCAGGCGGTAAAGCGACCACGGACCGCGATAAATGAGTCCGCTGCTGCTGCCGCCGGCATGGACCAGAGTCATGCGGCTTTCGTTGCTGGGCGCTAAGGTGTTGGGCCAGATCACGGCCGTGCTGGTGGTGGGGCCGTGGTTATAGGTGATCAACTGGCCTTCGACGCTGAGGGTGCTACTGCGCTTGTTGGCGGCCAGACCCAGAGGTTCGACGAAGAACTGCACGCCGAGTTGTCCGCGGCTGTTGAAGAATGCATCGCGGATCCGCTCTGCGGCCTCGAGCTCGGTGAGCACGTCGTTGCGTACTAGATAGCCGCCTAGGCGTTCGGAATACAGTGCGTCGAGGTTGTCCTCGATAAACAGGTTCAGGTACTTGTCACGGAACTGCTGTAGCCGTCCCTGCGGCCCGAAGAACGCGGCGAAGTCGTCGAGCGACACCTCTTCGCGGCTGGCCGGATTGAACGGGTAGCGGTTAGCGAGGCGCTCGCGGTAGAAGTGGTACACGTCGGCATCCCAGCGCTTTTCCAGCTCGCGCAAGGCTTCGACGAGGATGATGCGCGAGGACTCGTCGGCCAGCTTGCCGACCTGATGATTCAACGGCTCGGGCAGGCCACCGGCGATGCGTTGCAGATTGGCGATGGGATCAGGACCTTTCTGACCGAATCGTTCGAGCGTAACGTTGAGCGCAGCTTTGCCACGGTCCGGGCTGTCATGCACGGCGCGCACTTTGTCCTGCACGGCGCCGATGGCCTGCATGGTTTCGTCGAAGTAGGGGGGGCGCTCGCCCTTGGCTTCGAGCAACTGGCTGATCGGCGAGAAGGCGCGGGCGATGGTGATGACCGGCAGCGGCGAGGCTACGGACTCGGTAAGCGTGCCCACCTTGTCGGCCAGCGCGGCGGCGTTGGTTTGCGAGGCGTTGGCGCCGGAGTTGGCCATGGCGGCGGGCGGGTTGCCGAGTTCGCTGTTGTCGCGCACGGTTTCGATCAGGCGCCGCAGCGGAGCGGCCGGGCTGGTGACGCTGCCCAGGATGGTGACGGCCTGGCCGATGTCGTGGAAGTCGCGCACGGCAATCTGGTTGAGATTGCGTTGCCAGGTGTCGACGTAGTCGCGGCTGTAGAGGGCACGGATACGATCCGCCAGGGCATGCTTGTCGGCCTCGGAGTAGTCGACGTTGCGTCGCTCGCCGAGGGCCCACTGGTCGATCATGGCCAGCTCGGTCATGTCCTGGCTGTGCGGGGCGAAGTAGCCGCGGTAGCCCTTGGCGGTGAGCAGGGCATCAATGCGGCCGTTGGCGAGCGGTCTCTCTTGCTCGCCGCCCGTGCTGGCTTCGGGTTCGTAAACGATGTCGTAGGCCGGGCCGATCTCGTTGCGCAGATCCAGCGGCGCGCGAAGCGCGGTGCCGGCCTGACGGCGCAGGGTCATGTAGACGCGCTGTGGAAGCGGGATGGTGCGCAGTTCGCGCTGCGCGGCTGCGACACGCTCCTGGTATTGCGGCAGGCGCGTGTCGGCGTACTTCATGGCGTAGTCCAGATGGCGCATCAGTGCGCGCTGCGTGCGGTCCTCGCCAGGGAAGGCAGTTTGCCAGTGCGCGGCCATCCAGTTTTCGACCACGGGTGCGCGGCGGTTGGGGCGGTCCTCGATCATGCGGTAGACGCGCAGCGCGGCCAGTCGTGTATCGCTGTCGGCGCCGGCGCGATCCAGCTCGGTCATCACGCCGCTGGCGAGTGCCGGCAGGAAACGCTGCGACAGCAAGGTGAGGTAGGCCTGGTCTACCTTGGGGCCGATGGTGCGGCCCTGGTACAGGCCGAGGTCGGCCACGACCGGCCAAGCGTCGCGGTAGTTGCCGTAGACGGCAACCACGCTGCCGATCTGATCCAGTGGCTGCAGCAGATTACGGCCAGTAGGGTCGAGTGTGCCGTCAATGGCATGGGTGTTGAACGCGCGGCTACGCTCGAGCACGTTCAGGGCTTTGTCGCGATTCAGTGCGTAGTAGTGGTACCACGCGCCGATCACGAGCGCGCTGCCCAGCGAGGCTACGCCGAAGCGCAGCGCCAGCGCACGTTTCTTTTCGGCGATGACCTTGGGGTTGTCGCCGGCCAGACCGGACTCGGGGTAGATGACGCGCTGGAACAGGTGCTGCGCAAAGTAAACCAGGGAGCGCCCGCTGGGTTGCATGTAGTTGACCGGCCCACGCAACGCATAGGTCTGCGAAGCGGTGGTGAGGAAGGCGTTGTTGAGCACGCCTTGCTGGTAGACCGAGGAGAAGAACACGCCGCGCGGCAGCGCCGGAGTGATGTAGCGATCACTGCCCAGCACGTCGGCAAGGAAGCCAAGCAGCAAGGGCCGCAGGCCGCTGAGCTGTCGGGTCAGCGAGTACAGCGCTTCGCGCTGCGCCACGTCGGGCACATCGGCCAGGCTGTCGAAGACCTGCTCGTTCAGACGGTCGAGGAAGGCGTCATAGTGCATGCCCAGCTCGTCCAACCAGGCGTCGTAGCGCTGAATCGCATCCAGCGTGAAGCTGAAGCCGAAGAGGTCCTCGCGCACGGACTTGGGCACTCGCGCGAATAGTGTTTCGAAACCTTCCAGTAGGTCGAATTTGCTGAGCACCACGTACAGCGGTGGCCGTGTGCCGAGCTGTCGGCTGAGTTCGGCCAGGCGCGCGCGCAGCACCGCAGCGAGCGCTTTTCGGTCGCTCGGCGCTTGGTGCGCCAAGGTTTCCAGACTGACCATCAGCACCACGCCGTTGAGCGGCCGGCGACTGCGGTTGCGGCCGAGCCAGCCGACGAAGCTGTCCCACAGCCGCGCGTGGATGTCTTCCGGCAGTACGCCGTGGTTGGCCAGCCGCGTGGGTAACGCGGGCGCGATCGCGGTGGGCATGCCTTCGTCTTCGGCGTCGTCGGACACGCCGAACTGGGCGATTCGTGGCTGGCTTATCAACTCGCCCGGCGGGTCGATGAGAATGGCCTGATCGCCCGTCCACCAGTCAATGGCGTAGAGCTTGTCCGGGTCCTCTTGCAGCCGCCGGCTGCCGGCCTTTATTTCCCCGGTGAGCGAGAAGCTTTGGCCGGAGCGGTTGACGAAGCTGGTCTTGCCGGAGTTCTCTTGGCCCAGCACCAGATACCAGGGCAACTGGTACAGCGTCTGTCGTCCCTTGAGGTTGGCTTGGAGCGTGGCGAGGCTGCGATCGAGGTCGCGCTCCTGCGCTTCTACGTAGCGCAGACACGGGTCGGTCTGTTGCTCTTCCATATGCTGCTGCTCGGCCTCCAGGTGCATGGCGCGCTTGCGCAGGCGCAGCGCCCATAGCAACAGCGGCACCACCAGCAGAACGACCGTTGCCAGTACCCGGGCAGTCAAGCTGGCAAGGGGGCGATGTTCGCCCCAACTCCACTTGGGCCCCAGCCACCAGACCGCAGCGAGCGCGAGCGCCAGTAGCAGCAGTTGCAGCAGAGGCGCACCTTGCCGCCCCCAGCGCACGATGAGTTGGCCGTAACGTTGCAGTTTTGACCAGATATTCCACATGACGATGCTCCCTGTTTAATCCTTGTGCCCCGAGGCATCCGACTGTTGTCGCTCGAGAAGGCTGAAGAGGTCGGGCTCCCACTCGGGCGCCGAGGCGTTTTGCATAGACTGGTACGCACGGACGAACAGACCATCGGCCAGCCAGGTGAGCCCGCGCGGCTGCAGCAGTTCGGCGGCGATGGTCATGACATGGCAGCGGTGCCGCAGGTCGACCGCTTCCTGTTGAATCGCTTCTAGCCGGCGAAGCACCGACTCGACGCCTTGCGCTTCGAGCAGGCCATGCAGTTCGTCGCGCACGCCGGCGTAGTCACGGGCGGCGACGGCCGTGGTTCCGCCCGCGTGCGCGCCACTGATCCAGGCCTGCGTTTCTCCGTCCACGAACGGACGCCCATCGGCGAACTCCAGTTTGCCCAGAGCAGGAAGTCGTGTGACGAAGCGTTCGGTCGACTGACGGATGGCCTCGGCTACCAGCGGCATCTCCAGCCGTCGCGCGATGCCAGCGGCCAGGTAGCTGCCGCGCAGCCAATACGGCGAGGTGGTGACGCTGCGTTCTACACGTTGCAACAGCGCCGGGTCGACAGCGTTGGCGCTGAGCGCTTCCGCATACCCTTCGGCGACGTCGGCGGGCACGGCCATCAGTTCGGTCTGGTGGCGTTTGCGTGCCGACGGCGCGTTGGTCAGGTGCGCCCATAGGGCAAACCGCCGCAGTAGGTAACCGGTAGGGTCGTAGGGGTCTTGCTGGTTGATGATTTCCGCCGCGGCCAGCAGCGACTTGCGGCCCTCGCGCTCGTTGCCGGGCGAGGGCAGGACCGGCGTGAAGAAGGAGTCCGATAGTGCCTCGCCGCGCGCGGGCGTGTCGAGCTGTTTGGCATCAGCCAGCTCCGGCGCGCGCAACGATTCAGCTTTTTGCCACAGCAAGGCCTCCAGCCTAGTGAGCGTGGGCACGTCGAGTTGAGCGTTCTCGGCGCTGCGTTGCAGGCTATCGAGTGCGGCCTGGCCGGCCTTGTAGAACTCTTCGCCGTAGCCGGTGTTTCCCAACGCGGCCAGGCTGTCGGACAGCCGCTCCAGCAATTGCCCCACCAACCGTCGCTTGGCCAGGTAGCCGCTGGCACCTGGTTTCGGGTAACTGGTTTCCCAGTAGCGTTCGACCATGCCAGCGAGTACGCCGGTGGCCTCGGCCCAGCCGCGCCAGCTGCGTGTGCGTGCGCGAGCAGTCAGTAGATGCCCGGCGATGCGCAAGTGCTTGCACTGGCTGCATAGGTAATGCCGCGCGGCTTCGTCGACGTAGGGCCAATCGATGGTCGCCTCCTGCAAGCTGCCGAGCTTGACCATTTCGTGGTCGATGCCTTGGTAAGCATCGTCTTCCTCGTCGAACACGCCGGCAGGCTGGCGCGGATCGAACGGCGCCAGCAAGGTATCGAGGTCCAGCGGGGCGGGCAGTTTCACCAGTGACATGCCTCACGCTGCTGGACCAGTTGCTCATGGAGCCGGGAGACGTCGAAGACAAGTCCGTCGAAGGGGGCCTGGTCGCTCTCGATCTGCAGGCGCTGCGCCGGCCGGGCCAGATGGCGCAACTGCTCGATCGCCACCAGGCCGCGTCCCGCGTCGGTGACCGTACCATCATCAAGAACCTGCCACGGCTGGCTGGCCGACACGGGGCGGCCGTCCAGCAGCAGGCGCAGATTGGCGCGGTTGAAGGGCAGTGCTTCGGCAGTCAGCAGTTGCAGGCGCGAGATGTTCTGAAGGCAACTGATCGCGAGGGTGGGGGCTGGTGTCGGGCCTCCCAGTGCCGGTGCCGATATGACCACCTCATCCTGGCCGTGAAGCCTTTCCTGTGCGCGCATCAACAGTAAACCGGTGTCGTCGGCGCGGCGCTTGGCCTCGTTGGCCTGGACTAGGGCAGCGATGTTCGGCCGCATCGCGCTGTCTGGCGTGGTGGCAGGCGTCGGCGGCGCTGCGGGTGCCTTGGCTTGGAGCGAGGCCTGCGGTGAGGGGGGCGGTGGCGCGGTGCCCGCCTTGGCGTCGAAGCAGGCCAGCCGTTCCCGCGGCGACACGATGGTGGTGCAATCGTTGCTGGCGGCGACGGCGGGGTGCTTTCCGTCGCAACCGGCCAGTGCTATTGCAGTCAGCAATGTCAGGCTGATCGATTTCATGATGAGCGATCCTCTCCATTCAAATTCCACTCCAGGCATTTACGTGCCAGCGTGCGTTTGGGTATGCCGAGGCTGAGCGCCGCCTCGCGCCGCGACCCCTCGACCCGGCGCAGCCGTTCGCCGACAACGAGGCGCTCGAAGCTCAGCAAGGCTTCCGGCAAGTTGTCGGTGTGCAGGAGCTGTTGCAGTGCCGATGCCGTCGGCGACGGCGGCTCGCTCGGTGCCAGCATTTCTTCTTCCAGGTCGGCCAGCAGGTCGCCGCGGATGTGCTTGCCGGGCGCGGTGCGCTCGGCTGCGGCAAGCACCACGCTGCGCAGCTCGCGCACGTTGCCGGGAAAGTTATGCGCTTGCAGGCGTGCCAGCGCCCTTGCGGAAATGCCGGCGATGTTGCCTTGGCATTCGCGGTTGTGTTGCAGCAGCACGTGCGCGACCAGCGCCGGAATGTCTTCCGTGCGTTCGCGCAGTGGCGGAATGCGCAGTACGCGCTGGCGGATTCGGAAATACAGGTCCTCGCGGAAGGCGCCGTCGCGCACGAGTTCGGGCAAGGGGCGGTGGGTGGCGCAGATCAGGCGGAAGTCGGACGCCTGCTCGCGCGTTGCGCCTATCGGTCGATAGGTCTTCTCGTTCAGCAGGCGCAGCAGCGTGCCTTGCAGTTCCAGCGGCATATCGCCGATTTCGTCGAGGAACAGCGTGCCACCATCCGCCTCGGCCACCAGCCCCGTGCGTGCCTGAGTGGCGCCGGTATAGGCGCCGCGTACCGCGCCAAACAACTCGGCTTCGATCAGGTCTTTTGGGATTGCCGCACAGTTCACCGGTACGAACTTGCCTTGGCGGGATGAGGCTTGGTGAATCAGCCAGGCCGCATGATCCTTGCCCGAGCCGGTTTCCCCGGTTATCAGTAAGGATAGCGAAGAATCTGCCAGGCGCAGCATGTCGGCGCGCAGCCGACGAGTGGTCGGACCCACACCGACGAAGCCGGCAGCCAGCAAGCGGGCGGCTCGTGCCTGTTCTTGGCCGTCCCCGCCCCGTGGCTGCTTCTTCGTGCCGCAGGTATCGGACGAGGCCTGCAGGCGTGCCATCAGCACATGATGCAAGGTGGCCAGTTCCTGCCAGGTCCGATCGGCTTGCCAAGCGCGCAGAGCCGCGTCGCCACCGATCAACACGAACACACCGACCACCTCCTGCTGCGCGCCTTGAATCGGCAGCACAAGCAACGTGGCGCCGGGGACGAGGTGCTCGCGCAGAGCGTCGAAGCCGGTACCAACGTTGATCAGCGATCCCATCCGCGCGACATGGCATGGTTTGGCGCTGCGCAGGCAGTACACCAGTGGATTGTCCAGTTCACCCAGCGAGATGGGAGAAAGTGCGTCGGCACCCGCCACATGGGCGTGGGCAATCGGTACCAGCCGATCGCCGGCGCGCTCATGCCAGTAGCAGAGCGCCTGTTCGATACGCGTGCCATCGCAGGCGGCGCGCAGCCAGACACCTGCCAGCGAGGCCATGGTGTCCGCCTGCGATAGTTCGCGCGCGAGCAGGGCAACGCTCACGGTGTCCATGCCATGTTCCAATCAGTGCAGCGTGGCCAGAAAGGCGCCGTCCTGCCAGCGCAGGTCCGCGCGGTGGAAAGGCGCCCCCTTGGCCTGTTGCTGCAGGACAGCGAGCGATAACGGAGGCAGCAGTTCGCCATCGATGCTTGCATCGAGCATGCGCGCCCCGTTGGCGTGCCGTGTGCAGCGCGAACGCAACTCGGCACGTGCGCTGTCGTTCACGTCCAGAGAGGCGTTGTAGCGCTCCGCGAATTGCCGCTGCAGACGCTGCAAGCGGCTGTCCACGATGTCGCCCAACACCACCTCATCGAGGTATCGATACGGCACGAGCTGCATGCGCGCCAGCAGGGCGGGCTTGAAGAAACGCATCAACTGCTGCCGCAGGCTTTCGACGTCGAGATCGGACAGCGACGGATCATCATGATCGAAGCCGAGGTTGGAAGTCAGGAAGAACAGAATGTTTTGGCAGTCGATGCGGCGACCTTCACCATCGGCCAGCTCGCCCTTGTCGAAGGCTTGGTAGAACACGTTCAGCACTTCCGGGTGAGCCTTTTCCACCTCATCGAGCAGCACGACCGAATAAGGCTGTTTGCGGATGGCCTCGGTGAGCACGCCGCCTTCGCCATAGCCCACGTAGCCAGGCGGCGCGCCCAGCAGGCGTGATACGGTGTGTTTCTCCTGATACTCGGACATGTTGATCGTGGTCAGGAAGCGCTCGCCGCCGAATAGCGCATCAGCCACCGCCAATGCAGTCTCGGTCTTGCCCACGCCGCTGGGTCCGACCAGCAGGAACGCGCCCATTGGTGTGCCCGGCCGACGCAGGTCGGCCGCCGCCGTGAGCAAGCGGCGGTGCAACGTTTCAAGCGCCGCGTCCTGTCCTTTGACGCGCACACGCAAGGTGGACGGCAATTGTTCCAGACGCGTCAATTGATCGCTGTTGATGGTGGTGGCTGGTATGCCGGTCCAGTCTGCGATGACCTGGGCAATCTGCTCGGCGCCCACGTCGGCATGCAGCAGCGCGCCATCGCGTTGCAGTTCATCCAGACGGGTTACCCAGCCCGACAGCAGCTGTGCGGTGCCGTCGTTATCCTCCTGACTGCGCAGGGACACGATCATATCGACCGCGGCCTTCTGTTGTTCCCAAGCCTGGCGCAGCTCCGTGATGCGCGCCTCCACCTGCTGTCGCGCATCGCGCAGGTTGTCCAGCCGTTTCGTCGACGGCACGCGGCCAGACCGGGCGTCACGAGCCAAGTGTTCGGACTCGGTGTCGATCTGCCGAAGTTCGTTTTCCAGCGCGGTCAGGCGGCGCGGTGGCTCGGCTAGTGCTGTGGCGACGCGTGCACACGCGGTATCGAGCACATCAATTGCCTTGTCCGGCAACTGTCGACCGGACAGGTAGCGCGCCGACAACGCAGCGGCGGCTTGCAGGGCATCGTCCCCGATATAGACCTTGTGTGCTTGCTCGTAGAGGGGGCGCAGGCCGCGCAGAATATGCACGGCAGCCTCCGGGCTGGGTTCGTCCAATTTCACGAGCTGGAACCTTCGCGCCAGCGCAGGGTCTTTCTCGAAATATTTCTTGTACTCGGACCAAGTAGTGGCGGCGATGGTCCGCAGCTCGCCGCGCGCCAGCGCGGGCTTGAGCAGGTTGGCTGCATCGCTGCCGCCGGCGGTGTTGCCGGCGCCGATCAGCGTATGCGCCTCGTCGATGAACAGGATGATCGGCTGTGGTGAGGTTTTCACTTCGTCGATCACGGCCTTTAGACGTTTCTCGAACTCGCCCTTGACCGACGCACCGGCTTGCAGGGTGCCCAGATCCAGCCCCCAGAGGTGAACGTCGCGCAACGGCTCGGGTACGCGCGCCTGCACGATGCGTAATGCCAACCCTTCGACCACCGCGCTCTTGCCCACACCGGCATCGCCTACCACGATGGGGTTGTTCTTGCGGCGACGTGACAGGATGTCGACCATCAGATCGATCTCGGCATCGCGGCACAGCACGGGGTCGATCCGCCCCTCGCGAGCCTGCGCGGTGAAGTCGTGGCCGAATCGGGCCAGTGCGCTGCCGTCGCCGCCGACGGCAGCAGGGCGGTGGTCGGCGGATACCGTATCGGCAGCCTCCGTCGATTCGGCCAACAGTTCGCCAAAGCGCTTGCGTAGCGGTTCCCGGCTTACGCCATCCAGCAGGCGTATCGCGGCCAGCGGCAGGTAGCGCCCAGGATTGAGTAGCGCGGCGAGCAGCAAGGCCCCGCTACGGATCTCCGCTTGTCCCAGCTCGACCGAGCTGAGCAGCCATGCCTCCTGCAACAGCTCCGCCAGTAACGGGGAGAAGGACGGGTATTGACTGTGCCCGCTGCACCCGTCAGGAAATGCCGTGGACAGTGCGTGTCGCGCGGTGTCGACCTCAATCCCCGCGACACGCAGCACGATACGCACATCGCATTGAGGCTGATCGAGCAGCTTGAACAGCAGGTGGGGCACCGTGACTTCGGCGCCGCGCTGCCCAATGCAGAGGCTCCCCGCTTCTTCCAAGGCATGCCGACACAACGCATTTAGGCGCTCGAAGAGCGCCGGGAGATCCACCGAAATCATGTAATCAAGCTCCCTTTTTCAGGAAAGGTTTTTCTTAGAAAAATCGACCCGACATCACTAATAGTGCAAACGAATATTTTGGTTTGGTGATTTGGAGATGAGGACGCCCTCGCGATGTTCGTCATTGGCACAATTCGAGCGCTCGATGAAACCATGGCAACAGCTTGCTCGTCCATGGGATTCGTCTTAAATTAAATTTATGGAATTTTATTTAATTCAAAAATCGATCAAACACGAGATATTTCGATATAAAAATCAGACAAATCTCATTTCATGGGCAGCCGTTAACGTTTAGGCTCGTCGTTTGCGGGCGGAAACGGTTATGTGGGGTGCCGTAGATGGTTGTTGAGAGGGGTTTAGCCCCGGCCGGCATGCCTTCGCTTGCACTGCAAGCACCTTGGCGCGTAATGCGTTGGGTTTATCGAAATTCGCGCTGCAAAGACTTCAATTCGAATAGGAGTGGCTCATGGCAAAGCAGGGATCGGTCGCACCCAAGGAGCGCATCAACATTCGCTACGTTCCAGCAACGGGCGGTGAACAAGAGGAAGTCGAACTACCGTTGAAATTGTTGGTGACGGGCGACTTCAAAGGGCGCGAGGACGAGGTCGCACTCGAAGATCGTGTCGCCGTCAACATTAACAAGGACAACTTCAATAGTGTGATGTCCGAGTTCGGCCTGGGGCTGATGATGGATGTGCCGGCCGTACTGGATGAGGGTGGTGAGCACGACACCTTGCCGGTCCACCTGAAGTTCGACGCCATCGAGGACTTCAGTCCCGATGCCATCGCCCGCCGTGTGCCGGAACTGCGCAAGTTGCTCGAGCTGCGCGAGGCGCTGGTGGCGCTCAAGGGGCCGATGGGCAATATCCCGGCCTTCCGTAAGCAGCTGCAGGCTTTGCTCGGAGATGAAGCCTCACGCGGCAAGCTGGCCAAGGAATTGGATCAGTTGCTGGAACCCTGCAAGGCCTGATGCCGCGCTGTTCCTATTCCCGTTTGCAAAGGACATAACAATGACACAAGCACAAACCGCCGCTGGCCAAAAGCGAGACGCGCTGCCGCAAGAGGGCCTGCTGGCTCAGATCATGGCGCAGACGCGCCTGCAGCCAGCTCAGGAGGGCTATGCGGTCGCCGAGCGCGGCGTGGCTGCATTCATTGCCGAGATGCTCAAGACCGATGCACGCGAACAGCCGGTCAACAAGCAGCTGGTCGACCAGATGATTTCCCAGATCGACGCCAAGCTTGGCAAGCAGATCGACGTCATCCTCCATCAGCCTGCGCTGCAGGAGCTGGAATCAGCTTGGCGCGGACTCCACCGGCTGGTGGCCGGCACTGATTTCCGCGAAAACGTCCTCATCGAAGTGCTTCACGCCACCAAGGATGAATTGCTGGAAGATTTTGAGAGCGCCGCGGATATCACTCGCAGTGGTTTCTACAAACTCATCTACACCGCGGGTTACGGCCAGTTCGGCGGCAAGCCTGTTGCCTGCGTCGTCGGCAATTACACATTCGGTCCCTCCGCACCCGACATCAAACTGCTCAACTACGTTGCCTCGGTTGGCGCCATGGCGCACGCACCGTTCCTCGCCGCGGCCGGTCCCGAGATGCTTAACCTGGACTCCTTCCAGGGCATCCCCAACCTCAAAGAGGTCAAGGACATTTTCGAGGGCCCGCGTCACGCGAAATGGCGCGGCCTGCGCGAGTCGGAAGATGCGCGCTATCTTGGTCTGACCATGCCGCGTTTCCTGCTGCGTCAGCCGTACGACCCGCTGGAAAATCCGGTTCGCAGCTTTGATTATTGCGAAACCATCGACGGCCAGCACGACAACTACCTGTGGGGTAATACGGCATTTCTGATGGCCAACCGCATCACGGACAGCTTTGCAAAGTACCGCTGGTGTCCGAACATCATCGGTCCGCAATCGGGCGGCACCGTGGATGACCTGCCGGTGCACCTGTATGAATCGCTTGGTCAGCTTCAGGCCAAGATTCCGACCGAAGTGCTGATTTCCGATCGAAAGGAGTTCGAGCTGTCTGCAGAGGGCTTCATTCCGCTCGCCATGCGCAAGGACAGCGACAACGCCGCCTTCTTCTCGGCCAACTCGGTGCAGAAGCCTAAAGTCTTCCAGAACACGCCGGAAGGCCAGGCCGCGCAGACCAACTACATGCTCGGCACGCAACTGCCGTACATGTTCATCGTCAACCGTCTGGCGCACTACATCAAGGTGCTGCAGCGCGAACAAATCGGTAGCTGGAAAGAGCGCCAGGACCTGGAGCGCGAACTCAACAACTGGCTGCGCCAGTATATTGCCGACCAAGAAAGCCCCTCCGCCGACGTGCGCAGCCGTCGGCCGTTGCGTGCCGCCAAGGTCGTCGTGCAGGACGCGACGGGCAATCCCGGCTGGTACCAGATTTCTTTGTCTTTGCGCCCGCACTTCAAGTACATGGGCGCGAGCTTCGACCTGTCGCTGGTCGGTCGGCTCGACAAGGAATGACGGAGGGCATGCCGCATGCCGCGCTCCCTCGGCCAGGGCAGTCTGTTCGAACGGCTGGATCCAGATCTGCCGCCGCGCCGCATGCGCTCGCGGCAGGCGCTGGCGTCGGAGCGCATTGGTGCCATCAAGGATCACCTCGAGCGCATTCTCAATAGCCGCCAGGGCAGCTCGCAAAGCTGCCCTGACTTCGGCCTTGAGGATCTGAACGATGCCGCAGCCAGCCAGATGGACCTGCACTATCAGATATGCCAGGACGTTCGTGCTGCGGTAGTGGCCTACGAACCTCGCGTGCAGTTGCTGAATGTTCATCCCGTCACCGCACACGGCCAAATGGGGCCGTTGCATTTTCGTTTGCACTGTCTGGTGCCGGTCAACGACAACAAGGCGGACGTGGAGATCGATCTGCTCGTCCAGCACCGGGAGCGCTGGATCCGCGTGATCTAGCACCCAGTCAGGAGGGTTGATGCCACTAAAGCGAAAGTTCCGCGAAGAGCTGGACTATATGCGCCGCCTCGGCCAGGTATTCTCGCGCAACAATCCGCAGCTCGCGCGATACCTGGGGGAGGAAGCCACCGGTCCCGATGTGGAACGGCTGATGGAAGGCTTTGCCTTCCTCACGGCCAAGCTGCGCCTGAAAATCGATGACGACTTCCCGGAGTTGACGCATCCGTTGCTGCAGCTGCTGTGGCCGAACTACTTGCGTCCGTTGCCCAGTGCCACCGTTATGCAGTTCCTGCCGATGGATCGCACCATCACGGAGCGGCATGTGATCCCCAAGGGGACGCGCATGCGCGCTCGCGAGGTAGACGGCATTCCCTGCGAGTTCCGCACCTGTGCGGACTTGGCCATCTATCCCTTGCGGATCGATGAGGTCAGCGATGCGCACTCGCTGGAAAAGTCAACCGTGCGCGTGGATCTATCCACGCTCTGTCAAAGCCCGCCCAGCACATACGATTGCGATCAGCTCGATTTCTACCTGAGCGGCAGTGACTACACCGCCATGACACTTTACCTGTGGCTGGCCAAATACCTCGGCGAAATCCGCATGGAGGTCGCGGGGCAGGTGCGCTACATTCCTGTCAGCCAAGTGCTGTTCCATGGCTTTGCTCCTGATGAGGCGCTGCTGCCATACCCGAAGAATGCACTGGATGGCTACCGCATTTTGCAGGAATACTTCCTGTTCCCGCGCCGGTTCTTCTTCTTTGGTATCCGCGGGCTACGTTCCGTTTGGCCCGCTGAGCAGACCGGGCAGATCCGCCTGGAATTCATTTTCAACCGGCCGATGCCCGAGGACGTGCGCATCCGAACGGGCGACTTCGCGCTGTACTGCACGCCGGCCGTGAATCTGTTCGAACACGATGCCGAGCCCGTCCGGTTGACGGGTAAAGCGATGGACTATCGCGTGAGGCCAGCAGGGCAACGGACCGATGCCTACGAGATCTTCAGCATCGACAGTGTCGACGGCTGGAAAGGAGAGGGCAGCGGCAAGGCTGGCGAATGGCTGCGCACCTACCAGCCCTTCGAGTCGCTGCGCCACCAGATCGACTACGAGCGCGGGCACACCACGCTCTACTACCGCACCCGAATCGAACCGTCGCTCATCGCCGCTGGTGTCGAGCATCGTGTCTCGTTCGTGCGTGGTGACGAGCACCAGTATATCGGTCGCAACGAGACGGTCTCGGTGTCGCTGACCTGCACTAACCGCGATCTGCCGCTGGCGTTGGGTGCGGGGGACGTATGCATCCCCACTTCCGACGTCCCCACCTTCGTCAGCAGTCGCAACCTGACGGCGCCCACCCCGTCGTATCGGCCAGTTCTGGACGGCAACCTGCAGTGGCGGCTCATCTCCAATCTGTCGCCTACCTACCTATCGTTGCTGTCGGCCGAGCCGTTGAAGGCGGTGATCAGAGCGTACGACTTCGCCGCTCACCACGACATCCAGCGGCGCCGCGCCACGCAGAGGCGCCTAGATGCGCTGTTGGAAGTCTCTACCATGCCCGTCGACCGCATGTTCCAGGCACTGCCGATCCGCGGCATCCGCAGCGTGGTCAAGCTCGATCAGACAGGGTTTGCCTGCGAAGGCGATCTTTACCTGTTCGGCACGGTGCTGAGCCACTTTCTCGCGCTGTATAGCAGCATTTCCTCCTTCCATGTGCTGGAGGCGATCAACACCACAAATCAGGAGAACTACGCATGGCCTATGCGCAGCGGAGCCCAAGCTCTGATTTGACCGAAAAGCTGCTGGAGAGCGCCAGGAACCACGACTTCTTCTTGCTGCTGGAACGGCTGCATGCACTACATGGCGACGACCTTGAAGCGCCCGGCAGCGACGCTCCTGAGCGCCAACGCATCAAGCTGAGCAACTATGCCGGCATGGGCTTCCCGGCCTCGGACGTGTCGCTGGCACGGCGCTTGGCGCACAGCGAACCGCATCAGTACGAAGTGCAGGCCACGTTCTTCGGCATGCACGGCCCTGACTCGCCGCTACCGTCCTACTACGTGGAGCGACTGGCTTACGAGGCCGGGCAGGGCATCGGTATCCGTCCGGCGTTCTTCGACGTCTTTCATCACCGCCTGCTGACGCTGCTGCACCAGGCCTGGCGCAAGTACCGGCACTACATCCGGTTCCGTCCCGGCGCCAGTGACCCGCTCTCGCAACACTTGTTCGCGCTGATCGGTCTGGAGAACACCTCGATCCGTGGCGATACCCCCATCGCCTGGAGTCGGCTGCTCAGTTTCGCCGGTGCTGTGGTGCATCGCAGCCGTTCGCCCGCGATGGTCGCAGGTCTGATCGCGCATTGCTTCGACCTCAAGGACGTCGAGATCCGCGACTTCGAACTGCGTCATGCCGACATCGACCCCGGCGATCGCGTCCAGCTCGGTTGCTTCAATGGCCACCTCGGCGAGAGCTTCCGCGTGGGCGATAGCGTGCGCACGCGCCACGCTAAATTCACCATCGTCATCACCAACCTCAGCCAGCAGCGGTTCCGCGAATTTCTTCCGCATGGCGAGGACTTCGAGCGCCTGCGCCTGTTGGTCGCCTTCCTGCTGCGCGACCAAACCCCGTGCGACCTGGAACTGGCGTTGCACGAAAACGAAATCCCTTCCTTCAACTTCGCGGGCGACCTCGGCACCGAATTGGGGTGGACCAGTTTTCTGGAACAGCCTGCATTGCGCCGGCCGCCGCGCGTTCAACTGACGGTACGCGCATGAAAACGGTATCCACGGAGCCCCGCCTGGCCTTGGTCGTTGCCAATCCGGAAGCCTTGCAGCAAGTAACGGCGCCGCGCTATAGCTTCGACCCCGCCGGCGGCACCATCGGCTCGCAGGGAGCCAGCTGGCTGCTGCATGACCGTGCCGGCCGGGTGCAGCCTCAACACTGCGAAATCCGCTTTGAAGATGGCGGCTATCTCGTCATTGATCGCAGCGGCCATACCCGATTGAACGAGCAGACACGTCCCCTGGGCCTCCACGCCAGCGCGCGCTTGCGCGACGCGGACACCCTGCACATCGGGCCGTACCGCCTCACGGTGCACCTGGACGAGCAGCAGCACGCGTTGCCGGATCCTTCCCGCGTGCTGGCCCAACACGACGTCGAGGAGTTGATGCAGTTGCCCGACGACTATCTGGATAGCTTGCCCACCGCAGCGTCCGAGGGGCAGCACCCCGTTACGCAGGATCCTGACTGGGCCGCTTTCCAGGCCTTGAGCGAGCCGCCGGGGCCGCAAGACCAGCTCGATCCGTTACACGCACTGGACCTCGCTGCCCAGCGGAGCGCGGGCGCCGCCATGCGCGCTCCGCTCGATCCCCATCACTACGGACTGTCGCCGCTGGCGGCCCAGGCGGACCTTGCCGCCACGGCGCAGGAAGCCGTTTACGGCAGGCCCATTCATGCATCAGGAGACACCATCATGTCGGAGCCCGACAGCCATAACCCCGCCGCTCTTGAGTGGCTGCATGCGCAGCAAGCGAGCGGTCACGACCCGGCAGGCGTGGTCAATCCGCTGATCGAAGGGCTTGGCGCACCAGTGGGGGCGCTGGACGCCCAAACAGCCTACGCGTTGCTCTACGAGGCAGGTCGCAGCCTCAGTGCGGCCATCAGCGGTCTGAGCGCTTTGCACGGCGGTGCGCCCGGACAGCGGCAGCGCACCTTGCAGCCCATCGAAGACAATCCCATGCGTCTGGGGCAAAGCTACCCGGACACCGTGCGCGCGATGTTCGCAGCTGACCGAAGCGTCGTTCATCTGTCGCCCGCGGCGGCGATCGAGGAATCGCTGGAGCAGATCTTGCTGCAGCAGCGGGCCACCCATCAGGCGATCACCGCCGGTCTCAGCGCACTGCTGCAAGCTTTCTCCCCGGAGCAGTTGCAACGGCGATTCACCCGTTACCGACCGCCGCAGGGCGGCCAGGCGAACAGCGACGGCTGGGCCTGGCAGATGTATGGGCATTACTACGCCGAGCTGATCTCCGGCCGTCAGCAGGGTTTCGATAAATTGTTTTGGGAGGTCTTCGATCAAGCCTACGACCAGGCCTTGCGTGCGGAGGCACCATGAAGCGAAGCCTCGCGCTTCTGCTCGTCGGCATGCTGCTCGCCGGCTGCAGCACCGTGGGCAACGTGTTCAAGAAGACGGGCCGGGTCTTGATGGACCCGTCCATCCCGGTGGGCGCGCCCGAAGACCAGCCGACGCAGATCGCCTTGAGCCTGTATGCCAGCGCCGACGTCAATCCCAACCCGGTCAGCGCATCGGTTGCCGACAGTTCCGCCGTGGTCGATGAACCGACCGAGGAGAAGCTGGTCGGGGAGGGCCCGTATTCCGTCAGCTTCAACGGCGCCACCAAAGGCGAACTCATTAGCGGCTTGCGCGCCTTGCTGGACCATTTGCAGGGCGATGAGAGTATCGTGCCACTGCCGTCGCATGGCACTGGGCGTCCGCTTCCGAATTCCCTCACCGTCACACCCACCGGCAAGCCACCCTTGCCGCCGGATGGGCAGCTTCGCCGCAGTCCGCCGCTGGCGGACGCGCCCGGTGTCGCGCCAAACCTGGGCCAGTACCGCAAGGGCGACAGTTTGGCCGCGGCGAGCGCGCTGGCTCCCACGCCAGCGTCACCAGCGTTCAGCACCGCCGCCACACCCGTCGCCTTCCAGGTACTCCAGCTCAAGGACGACAGCATGCTGGAGAACGCCGACCTCGACCTCGTCGGCCAGAACCCCAAGAAGGCGCTGGGCAGCACCTTCATTGCCGCAGACGACTACACGCTCGCGCCCGGCCAGTTCAAGTTCATCGAATTCAGTCCCATCGAAGACAAGGTCCGCTACGTGGCCGTTGTAGCTGCCTTCCACGATGTCAATGCGACCCGCCGGTACGACGTTTTCCGGCTCGAACCGCGCGGGCGCAAATACGCCTTGCTGGTCACCCTGCAAGGCACCCGCGTCACCATTACCGACGAGGCCTATCGCGCGCCGGACCTGTCGCGCGAACCCGCCCGCGGCGCGCGGGACATGTTGCGTGAGCCGACCGCTAGCGCGTCAGACCTTTTGCGCAAACCGTCGTCCCGTCCGAAGCTGTTGCGCGGATTGTCCCGCGAGGCGGCCACCCAAACGAGCAAGCACCCATGACCACCCGCAATCCCGTCGCCTGGAACGAAGGGCTCTTCGTCAAGCCCCAGCATTTCCAACAAACCAGTCGCTACCTCGAGCACTACGTCAACGTCCGGTTGGGTCGCAAGTACGGCTACGGTTTCGCCGAACTGGTGGTGAACCAGGACTTCCTCGCCATCGGCAAGATCGCGATCGTGCGCGCGCGCGGCATTCTGCCCGACGGCACCGCCTTTGACATCCCGCACGATCAGCCGCCGCCGGAGCCGCTGGACATCACCGACGCCACCGCCGCCAACCAGACCGTCTATCTCACGCTGCCGCTGCGTTCCGACGGCATGGCCGAAATCCGCTGGCCGGACACCTACGCCAATGCCCGCTACGTAGCGCGCAGCGAAGACGTGCGCGACACCCACAGCCACCAGGGCAACCATGTCGCCGTGACCATGGCTGTACCCAACCTGCAACTGGCGCTGGAACGGGACGACCGCAGTGCCTTCACCGGGCTGGCCATCGGCCGCATTCTCGACCGGCGTCCCGATGGCAGCCTGCTGATGGATAGCAGTTTCCATATCACCGGTCTGCACCTGCGCGCCATCAGCCAGCTCGCGCATTTCATGGAAGAAATCGCCGCGCTGGCGCACGAGCGCGCCAAGAGCATCGCCGAGCGCATCGGTTCGCCCGGTCAGGCCGGCGTCGCCGATGTCACCGATTTCAACCTGCTGCAGGCACTCAACCGCTGGCAACACCTGTTCCGGCATCTGGCGCGCGACAGCGACGTGCATCCGCTCGACGCCTACCTTGCATGCGGCCAGGCCTGCGGTGAACTCGTCACCTTCACCGATGAGGCGCGCGTGCCTCCTGAGTTTCCGGCCTACCAGCACGACAACCCGCAGGCCACCTTCCACCTGCTGCAGGAAACCCTGCGTCGCGTGCTCAGCACCGTGCTGCAACCGCGCGCCGTGTCGCTGCCGCTGGTCAAGGAGCGCCATGGTGTGCTCACCGCCCAGGTCAACGATCTCAGCCTCATGCAAAGCGCGGAATTCATCCTCGCCGTGCGTGCGCGCATGCCGCTGGACCAATTGCGCCACCTTTTCCTGCAACAGGCCAAGGTCGCTTCCCAGCAGACGCTACTCGATCTCATCCGTCTGCAACTGCCCGGCATTCCACTCAGCCCGCTGCCAGTGGCGCCGCGCCACCTGCCGTTCCATGCCGGCTTCACTTACTTCCAGCTCGATCGCACGCATCCGAACTGGCAGAAGTTGATGCAGAAGGGCGCCAACGGTTTCGGCTTCCACATCACCGGCGACTTCCCAGAACTGGAACTCCAGTTCTGGGCCATTCGGAGTCAATGACATGAACACTACCGTCGACATCGGCAACGACAGGATTGATCGCGAGCCGCGACTGCGGGCACAGCAACCGTCAGGACAGTTGCCTGGCGCGCAGTCGGACGACTTCCTTCGCACCCCGCTCGTCGCCCCGGTCGGAGACAAGGGACACATGCTCTTCGATTCGGTGTTTCGCATCGACCACGACGAGGATCTGCAATTTCAGCTGCGCGGACATAGTCTCAACCCTCTAGTGGATGCGGCACAGCCTCTGCTGGGCCTCGTCATCCGACTGCGCCGCCTCGACCGCTGCGAAGACATTCCCAGGCTCTATGCCAGCGTGCGCGACCAGATCACCGCGCTGTCCGAGGAAGTGCGCCAGCTCGGCTACGACGGCGCCACCCAACTGGCTTATCGCTACGCGCTCTGCGCCTTCATCGACGAAGCTGTCATGGCTGCGCCCTGGGGCCACAGCTCGCTCTGGCGCGAACGCTCGCTGCTCAGCTACCACCACAACGAAACCTGGGGCGGCGAAAAATTCTTCACCGTGCTCGCGCGCATGCAGATGGAGCCGGAGAAATACCACCACGTCCTGGAATTCAAATACCTCTGCCTTTGCTTGGGTTTCCAGGGCAAATACGGCCAGCAGCACAACCAGCAGGACATGCTCAACACCATCATCGTCAAGCTCCATCGCATCCTGCGGCCGCTGCGTGGCGATGCGCCCGAGCGCCTCACTGACGCGCCGACCGTTGCCACGCACCGCTATCGGCTCAAGCGCCAGATGCCACTCTGGACGCCGTGGGCCATCGCGTTGATCGTACTGGTCGGGGCCTACCTGTTCTTCTCGATCAGGCTGGGCGCCACCACCGACCAGGTCCTGCAATCGCTGGATCACATCCTCAAACCGTAACCCAGGCCACGGAGCGACCATGCCCACGCAATCCGACCTGCGCTTTACCTTCACCGCCGGCGACGAGTCGTTCGAAGTGGTGGAGTTCACTTTGCACGAAGGCTTGTCCGAGACCTTCCACTTGCAGGTGGAGCTGGCCAGCACCAACCCTGCCATCGACTTTGGTCAGGTGCTGGACCGTAATGGCTTGCTCACCATATGGCAGGGCGGGTTGCCGGTGCGCTATTTGCACGGCGCCATCTCATCGCTCGCCCAAGGCGAGACGGGATTTCGACGGACCCGCTATTCCGCGGTGGTCGAGCCGCGCCTGGCGCGCCTGAAGCTATCCTCCGACTGGCGCATCTTCCAGACCCTGAGCGTGCCCGAGATTGCGACGGCCGTGCTCAAGGCGCACAACCAAACGCTGGACTACGAACAGCGCGTTACCGCCGAGCATCTGGCACGCGAATACTGCGTGCAGGCTGGCGACACCGACTACGACTTTGTCGAGCGCATCCTGCGCGAGGAAGGCTTTTTCTATGCCTTCCAGCACAAGGCTGATAGTCACCGCCTGATTCACTGT
>NZ_LOTA01000097.1:0-3275 GCF_001521935.1 Burkholderia sp. RF7-non_BP4
GGTCCCCACTACTTTGGTGGGGACTACTCTGGCAACTTCCTTTCACATCGTCGAGACGGTGCTGGGGACACGCTTACCGTTCGATTGCAATTCCTACAGTTTCAGCAACGCGTCCGGATCGCTGGCCAGCGCCGTCGATACCGCATCCGGCGTGTGCCGGTACCGAGGGCACCGACCGCCCCACCTGCGGGGCCACCAAGCAGCGTGCCGATCACTGTCGCCGCCTGGCCGACCGCCGAAGCGATGTCTTTCCAGTCCATTCATTCCTCCCTTGTGATGAAGCGGCGTCATCAGAGGTGGCCTCACTCGTTCGGACAGTTTTCTGAGATTTCTAAGTGGAACGTCCGAGGCAATCATGCTGCCGATTTGATCGCAGGCAGCGTCGCGAAGTATGCCTCATCCGGCGTCCGATCCGCCAGGCTCGAATGGGGCCGTTTTCGGTTGTACAACTCGATGTAGTCGCCGATGGAGCGCCGGGCATGGCTGACCGACTCGTAAGCTCGCAGGTAAATCTCTTCGTACTTGACGCTGCGCCACACGCGTTCGACGAACACGTTGTCGCGCCAGGCCTTTGCCGTCCATCGACAGCCGCACGCCTCGACCCAGTACGGCCTCGATGAACGCGCCCGCCGTGAACTGAATTGGTAAGGACTTCCCCGATCTTCGGACTGGCACCGCTCTGGTGCCATCATGGCTGGTGCTATACAACCTTCCGTAAAGGGGGAAGTCATGGACAAGATTACCCGTGTTGGCGTGGATCTGGCGAAGAACGTGATGCAAATCCATGCAGTCGGCGTAAATGAGCGTGTGGTGACGCGCAAGGCGATCTCGCGTGAGCACTTCGTGAGCTGGTTTGCCCGCATTGAGCCCTGTCTGGTAGCCATGGAAGCCTGCAGCACCGCTCACTACTGGGCGCGCCGGCTGCGCGCATTGGGCCACGAGGTACGCCTGATCCCACCGCAATTCGCGGCCCCGTACCGCAAGGGTGGCACGCAGGTCAAGAACGACGCGCTCGATGCCGAAGCCATCTGCGAAGCGGCTAGCCGTCCCCATATGCGTTTCGTGCCCATCAAGTCATCCGCACAGCAAAGCGTCCTGGTTCTGCACCGCATGCGTACGGGATTTGTCGAGGAGCGTACCGCCCTCGTCAACCGTATGCGCGGCCTACTTGGTGAGTTCGGCGTGTTTGTGCCACAGGGCATCGAGCAACTGCGCAAACATTTTATTGAGCGCATCGAAGATGGCACCAGTGAACTTGACGGACCGGCCCGCCAGGCGCTGATGCGTGGCTGGGCTCAATGGCAGACGCTGGACGCAGAAATCGCCTGGCTTGAGCGACAGATCGGCGAGCACGCCGGTCACAATCCCGATGCCAAGCGCTGCATGCAGATGTGCGGCGTGGGGCCCCTGACCGCCTCGGCAGCCGTGGCCACCATCGTCGACGCCCGCCAGTTCAGAAACGGCAGGCAGATGGCCGCCTGGCTCGGCACCGTGCCCAAGCAGAACAGCAGTGGCGGCAAGCAGCGTCTCGGGCGCATCACCAAACAAGGTAGCGATTATCTTCGCACCCTGCTGTTCCAGGGGGCGCGATCCGCCTTGCTCCACGCGCACCGGCGTAATGACCGCCTCTCCCGATGGATTGTCCAACTGCAGGCTCGCATCGGCTACTACAAGGCCCTGGTCGCCGTGGCCAACAAGCACGCGCGTATCCTGTGGGCCGTGCTTGCCCGCGGCGAGAAGTTCGACCCATCACATCAGCCCGTGCGTGCAGTTGAGCCGATCCAACAAGCCGACACGACCCAACCTTGAAGACCACTCATTTCCTCTTCACGGACGCAATCGACAAGGATAGCGACACAGCTCAGACCGGCAGCGGGCGAACTCGAAGGGCAGTCAGGCGGCATCGCACATAGCACGCGCCGTGAACTGGATGGAGTCCTGCTGCGCGGTTACTATCCGGGCCCGGGCCCGGGCGCGGCAATGCAGGCGTCCACCAAGGCCGTTTATAGGCACGCAGTCTGTCTTGTCGCGACCTGCTCGAGAATCGTCCATGTTCCATGGAGCCGTTCAGTGAACGAAACACCAAACCTAATTTGCTAAAACGGGGAAGTCCTTATAGGCTGCCCTGATCGGTGTTCACGATGTCCGGCAGTCCGTAGCGGGCGAACGCTTCTTCCAGTGCCTCGACGGCATGCGTGGCTTCCAGCGTGATGGCAACCCGGTGCGCGAGAATCTTGCGGCTCGCCCAGTCCACCACCGCCGTCAGGTACACGAAGCCGCGCGCCATCGGAATGTACGTCGTGTCGAGGGCGAACACCTGATTGGCACGGTCGATCTTCATGCCCCGCAGCAAGTACGGCCAGATCTTGTGCTGTGCGTTGCGCCGACTCGTGTTCGGCTTGCAGTACAGCGCCTCGACACCCATGCGCTTCATCAGCGTGCGCACACGCCGGCGGCCGACTTCATGGCCTTCCCGGCGTAATAGGCGCGCCAGCATCCGTGCCCCGGCAAATGGAAACTCCATGGGCAGCTCGTCGATTCGCCGCATCAGCAACTGATCCGCCTCGCTCACTGGCTGCGCCCGGTAATACGCGCTCGATCTCGCGATGCCAACCAGTCGCGTCTGTCGCGAAACCGGCAGCGCATGCGTACGGTTAATCATCGCTTTGCGCTCAGCAGTCCGGCTTTGCCGAGCGCTCCTGACAAAAAATCGTTCTCCAGCGTCAACTGTCCGATCTTCGCGTGCAGCGTTTTCACGTCCACCGGCGGCTCGTTCGACGGTGTACAGGCCGCGCCGAACACATCCGCCGCACGCTCCTGCAGTTGCCGCTTCCACTCCGTGATCTGGTTCGGGTGCACATCGAACTGCTGCGCCAGTTCGGCCAGCGTGCGCTCGCCCTTGACCGCCGCCAGGGCCACTTTCGCTTTGAACGCCGCTGAGTGCGTCCGTCGGGTTCTCTTCGTCATCTTTCCGGTTCCTTTGCCTGCATTATCGCTGGCTCAGGCCCCGGATGTTCCACTTATCCGGCTGTCCGAATTTGCGCGGCCACCTCTATCATCAGCGAATCGGATGCACAATCAGCGACTCGCCGATTCCGCGGATCGGACTTTCGCCTTTTATGCGCGGAGCGCGTACCGCGCCACGTCCCATCGCGCCTCACGCTTTGCCTGACCGGCCATCGCCGGGTTGATCTGTCGGGGGGTACCCGCAAAATCTCCGGCATCCACCAGTTCATTACAGCCGTGCGACTGTCAGAGCTACCCCGCTGAGCGGG
>NZ_LOTA01000098.1:0-100275 GCF_001521935.1 Burkholderia sp. RF7-non_BP4
TCGCCCCATCGTCGCCTCTCTTCGGAACGGGTTGATTCAGTCTAGGCGATCGAACGCGTTTTTACACAGCCTCGGCCAGTTTCGGTCAATCGTTGCTAGTTCCATAATCGTCGACAATTTAAGCTTGCAGCGTTGCCACATACATGATCCAAATGGCAGACCGGATTGCACTTGTTCGCGCAACCTTAGACGAGGTTGCAGCACTACGGGCCGTAGACTTTGGAGGTGACGAAGAGAATCTTCGCCAGCTGCTTAGTATCTATGGAGAGAACAGCGATTTGGCGGAATTGCTTTGGGCCGACCTGCCGGAGAATTATTGCCTGCAGGATGTTGCTGACCTGTTAAATCTGTGGGCGTGGCGAACTAACGACAATGGTCAGCGCATCATGTGCACCCTGACACGGTGGGTAAGTGAATGCTCGGATTTCGGTAAAGTTTGGGTCGCCCTGCATCAGGATGCTTATCCATTTATCGAGCGTTCAAGCCGCATTGAACATCTGCGTAGGGTAATGAGAGTGTTTCCGTCGTTACGCGCTTCGTGCGAGGTGATGATCGAGCAAAGTCAGTGAAGGATGCGTAAGACTTGAACGGCTCGAAATGGCCGTTTCGGAGAAATCTGACGGGCCACTTCGGGTCGACAAGCGACATCCACGGAAATCCACAAGCTCCTTTTCCATTGCGCACGGCCACGCGCCCGGAGGCCACCCACTTGCAACCAAACCCGCCGATCGCTTCCGAACGAGCCGCACCGCGACCCGCAACGCTGATCCTGCTATGCGCGTTCTCGGTGCTGCCGTTGAGCCTGTTCCTGCCGTCACTGCCCGCGATCGCGCTTGACCTGCGCGCCGACTACGCACTCGTCGCACTGTCGCTCGGCGGCTACGCAGCAGTCGCCGCGTCGCTCGAGTTCGTGATGGGGCCGCTGTCGGACCGCTTCGGGCGGCGGCCGATCATCCTGACGAGCCTCGGCATCTTCACGCTCGGGTCGCTGGGCTGCGCAATGGCGTCCGACATCCGCGCGTTCCTCGCGTGTCGGCTGATGCAGGCGGCGATCACGTCGGTCTATCCGGTGTCGATGGCGACGCTGCGCGACACCGCCGGCGGGGCGCGCGCGGCGAGCCGGATCGGCTATGCGGCGATGGCGGCCGCGTTCGCGCCGATGATCGGGCCGACGCTCGGCGGCGTGCTCGATCAGACGCTCGGGTGGCGCGCGAGCTTCTGGTTGCTTGGTGCGACAGGCATCGCGCTGCTCGGCTGGTGCATGTTCGATCTAGCGGAAACCCATGCGACCCGCGCCGCGACGCTCGCCCAGCAGCTTCGCGCATATCCCGCGCTGCTCCGCGCGCGCCGCTTCTGGGCCTATGCGCTTTGCATGGCGTTTTCGACCGGTGCCTTCTACGCGTTCCTGGCCGGCGCGCCGCTCGCCGCGCAATCGGTGTTTCGTATTCCGCCCACGGAAATCGGCTTCTACATGGGAACGATCACGGCCGGCTTCGTTTGCGGGAGCTTTCTGGCTGCGCGTTACGCGCATCGCTATCCGCTGGCCACGACGATTCTCTGCGGCCGCGTGGTCGCATGCGCGGGGCCTGCGATCGGCCTCGTGCTGTTTCTCGGAGGGACGACGCACGCGATCGCATGGTTCGGGCCGTGCGTGCTGATCGGCATTGGCAACGGGTTGTCGAATCCGGGCGCGCATGCGGGGGCGATGTCGGTGCGGCCGGAACTGGCCGGTAGCGCATCGGGGTTGGCCGGGGCGATGACGATCACGGGCGGGGCGGCGCTATCGTCGCTGACGGGCGCTGTGCTGACCGTCGGCAACGCCGGTCATGCGCCGCTGGTCATGATGCTGCTGTCCGCGGCGATCGCGCTGGCGGCCGCGGTGTGCATACGAATTTTCGACGCACGCGAACGGGGTGCGTAATCGATGTGACACGCACGGGGCATGCCGATCCGGCGCGATGCGATCGCCGCCCGGATCGACAGGGAGCGACACGACGCGACGTCCGTCGGACGAACGCCACGTCACATGCCCCCGCACGCTGCGTTACGGCTTCGCCCCCATCACGAACTCGAACGTCGCGACGCCGTCGACGCCACCCGTCACGCGGTCGCCCGGCTGCAGCGCGCCGACGCCGGCCGGCGTGCCGGTGAAGATCAGGTCGCCGGCCTTCAGCTCGACCGAGCGCGACACGTACGCGATCACGTCCGGCACGGCCCAGATCATGTCGGCGAGATCGCCTTGCTGGCGGGTTTCGCCGTTGACCGCGAGCCAGATCCGGCCGCTGGCCGGATGGCCGGTCGCGGTCGCCGCGCGCAGCGCGGTCACGGGGCCGGACGCATCGAAGCCCTTCGCCCAGTCCCACGGGCGGCTCAGCTTTTTCGCCTCGGCCTGCAGGTCGCGGCGCGTGAGGTCGACACCGACGCCGTAACCCCACACATGCGACAGCGCCTCGGCCGGATCGATCGAACGGCCGTCCTTGCCGATCGCGACGACCAGCTCGATTTCGTGATGGAGGTCGCCGGTCAGCGGCGGATACGGGACGGTGCCGGCGGCCGGGACGATCGCGTCGGCCGGTTTCGTGAAGAAGAACGGCGGTTCGCGGTCGGGATCGGCGCCCATTTCGCGCGCGTGGTCGGCGTAGTTGCGGCCGACACAGAACACGCGGCGCACCGGAAAGCGCGCGGACGACTGTTCGACTTCGACGGAAGGACGCTCGGAAGCGTCGATGACGTATGCGGACATCGGATGGCCTCGTTCGATGGAAAGACGGATGCCGTCGCCCGCGCAATCCACCACGGGCCGGCATGCATGGAACGATACCCGACGCATGCGTGCCCGGATGCGACGCAACTGCGCTTTAACCGGACAAATCTACGCGTCGCCGGCCACTGGCGCGTCGTCGGCGGCCGGCAGCGCGGCGTTCGCGTCGCGGTACGCCTTCGGCGACACGCCGACCCGCGCGCGGAAGCGCCGCGCGAAATACCCTTCGTCACGGAAACCGACGGAACGCGCGATGTCGGCGATGCGCCGGCTCGTATGCGCGAGCAGCGATTGCGCGAGCGCGATCCGCCGCTCGGTCACGAGATCGGTGAAGGTGCTGCCGGTTTCCTTGCGCACCAGATGCGCGAGGTAGTTCGGCGACAGGAAGGCGGCCTCGGCGGTGGCCGCGAGCGTCAGGTCCTCGCGGGTCAGGTTCGCGCGCACGTGGCGCAGCACGCGCGCGAGCGCGTCGCGCCGGCCCGCGCGCTGGGCGCCGCGCTGCGCGAGCTTGTCGAGCGCGCCCGCGTACTGCGTGCAGACGAGCCCGATCAGTTGCAGCAGGTAGCCGCGCAGCAACGTGGTGGAGCCGAAGGTGCGCACGCGGTCGGCATCGAGCATGCACAGCGCGAGGCGGCGCGCCTCGTCGAACGCGTCGCCGGTCAGGATGAAGTCGAGATGTTCCTGGAAGCGGAACGGCGTCAGCTCGGGAAAGCGGTGCGCGGGCACGTCCTCGAGATCGAGCGGATCGACGTCGAGATCGGCGCGCAGGAACGCCTGGCTGAAGTTGATCACGATGAAGTGCGCGCCTTCCGGATGCGGAATCAGGTGCTCGCGGTGCGGCAGCACGAACGCGAGCGCGCCGCGCGGAAACGGCCGCGTGACGCCGCCGATACGCTGTTCGGTGTCGCCGCCGAGGTTGAACTGGATCTGGAAATACGCGTGCCGGTGCGGCTCGGTGATCGCCTGGCGCGACGCCTGGTCGCGGATGTAGAAATCGAGCCGGTCGCTGCGTTCGGGCATCCCGTACAGGCGCGGCGGGGCGGTGGAGGGCATGAAGGATTCTGCTGTTCGTGACGCGGTTGAGCCGCGATGGTACAGCGAACCGGGCGCGGCCGGAATCCGCGGGCGCGATCCGCATCGGCCGGCGGGGCGGCGCGCACCCGCCCGGCGACGAGTCAATCAGGCGGCCGGATGAAAGCCCAGGTAGCGGCAGCGCGTGCCGGCCTCGTCGGATGCGGCAAGCCGGCTGGATGCGCCGACCGAGCGGAGCGTGTCGGCCGTCGCGCTGCGATTCGTGAGCAGCGTCCATGCCGTCGGGGCGGCCTCGGCGGCGGCCGTCGCGCGCGCATCGTCGAGCAGGCTCAGCGCGGCCAGCAGCAGGTCGGCGGGCGGCGCATGAATCGCGAAGCCTTCGTTCGCGACGGCTGCCGCGTCGATGCCGAGCGCCGCGCACAGGCGCGCGCGCAGCGGCGCCTCGGCCGCGCTTGCTTCCCGCGCGCGCACGATGTTCTCGCGCGTGAGCGCGTCGACGATCGTGCCGCCGCGGGTGAGCGGCGCGTGCTGCCACGCGTCGGACGGGCACTGCTTGCCGTCCGGCACCAGCGGCACGAACGGATTGACCTCGGCCGGGTAGATCCGGCACACCAGCGGCCGTTCTTCGTAGATGCCGCAGCGCAAATCGTCGAGCAGGTTCGGGCATGGCCCGGCATGGGACGCGGTGAGCAGCGTGGTGACGCGCACCGGCAGCGTGCCGCTGAGCGCGGGCGACGAACGGGCGCGCTTGTACGCGGCGAACGCGTCGTCGGCGGCCGGTTCGACGGGCCATGGCATGGCGTCGCACAACAGTTCCACGTGGCCGCCGCGCCGCAGCCAGGCAGTGGCCTCGGCGACGGTCAGCGGAATGCGCAGGTCGTGGCAGCAACGGCCGCAGCCGGTGCATGAAAAGTCGATGTCGTTCTGATTCATTTCGGTAGGGAACGGGGCACGGCCGGCGTGCGTCAGCCGGCGATCAGCGTCGCGATGCGCCGGCGCAGTTCGGGCACGATCTCGGCGTCGAACCACGGATGATGTTTGAACCACGCCTGATTGCGCGGCGACGGATGCGGCAGCGGCAGCACGCCGGGGCCATAGTCGCGCCACGCGTGCACGGTGTCGGTCAGCGTCGCCTTGCGTGTGTCGCGCAGGAAATGCCGCTGCGCGTACTGGCCGATCAGCAGCGTCAGCCGGATCGACGGCAATCCGGCGAGCAGCCGGTCGAGCCACAGTCGCGCGCATTCGGGGCGCGGCGGGTTGTCGCCGCTCGCACCGCGGCCCGGGTAGCAGAAGCCCATCGGCACGATCGCGAAGCGTGTCTCGTCGTAGAACGTGTCGGGCTCGACGCCGAGCCAGTCACGCAGCCGCTTGCCGCTCGCATCGTCCCACGGGATGCCGCTCGCGTGGACGCGGGCGCCGGGCGCCTGCCCGACGATCAGGATGCGGGCGTCGCGATGGGCGCGCACGACGGGGCGCGGGCCGAGCGGCAGGTCGGCTTCGCAGGCGCGGCACGCGCGGATTTCGGTGAGCAGCACGTCGAGCGGCGTGCGCGTTCGTTTCGGCATCGATTCTGAACGGGGACGGAGTGGCGGCACGCACGCAGATGCGTCCATGTCGCGCGGCGGGCCGGCGCGGACCGGCGCATCGCGTCAGGCGTTCCGCGGGATACGGCATCGCGCTGCGCGGCGGCTCCGGCAGCCCGTGTCGGGATCACCTGTCCGCCGCATCGCCCTCGGCGACCGCAGCATCATACAACGCCGTCTGCGCGATTGCCGCGGCGATCGCCGCGTCGTCGTGCGTGCCGTCGAGCATGCCCCAGCGCCGGTATTGCAGCAGGAACCAGCGGCCTTCCTGCGGATCCGGCCGGTTCACGGCGCCGCCGTCGTGGAAGCGGATCGGCAGCGGCGGCTGCGCGAACGGCCCCGCGCCGTAGTCGCCGAGCAGGCGCGGCGCGATCAGCCGGGCCGGCACGCCGAGCGCGTCGGGCGACGCGAGCCAGTCGGCCGCGTCGCGACGGTGCGCGGGGGTGTCGAGCCACGCGCACGCATCGACGAGCGTGCGGATCAGCGCACGCGCGGTGGCCGGATACAGCGCGACGAAATCGCGCCGGGCCGCGAGCACTTTCTCCGGATGATCGGGCCAGATCTCGCTGGTGACGGCGACGGTCCGGCCCGCGCCGCAGGCTTCGGCCACGGCGTGCCATGGCTCGCCCGCGCAGAAGCCGTCGAGCTCGCCGCTCGCGAGCGCCGCGACCATCTCGGGCGGCGGGATCACGACGCTGCGCACGTCGCGCAGCGGATCGACGCCGTGCGACGCGAGCCAGTGGTTCAGCCACATCGCATGCGTGCCGGTCGGGAAGGTCTGCGCGAGCAGCGGCTTGCGGCCGAGCGTCGCGAGCGCCGCGCGGACGTCGCCGCTTGCGCGGTACGCGTCGGCGAGGCCGCGGGCGAACGTGATCGCCTGGCCGTTGCGGTTCAGCACCATCAGCGCGGCCATGTCGGCCTGCGGGCCGCCGATGCCGACCTGCAGCCCGCACACGAGCCCGTACAGCGCGTGCGCGGCGTCGAGTTCGCCGGTCAGCAGCTTGTCGCGCACGGCGGCCCAGGAGGGCTGGCGGCACAGCTCCAGCGTCAGGCCGTGGCGCGCGCCGAGATTCAGGTGCTGCGCGACGATCAGCGGGGCGGCGTCGCTGAGCGCGACGAACCCGAGACGAAGATGCGCGCGTTCCGGCGCGGCGGGAGGCGAAGGTTTCATGGCATTCATGACGGGTGGGTCGCATCGAGCAGTTGGCGCGCGACGTCGACGATGCGCTGGCCCTGATCCATCGCGCGCTTGCGCAGCAACGCATACGCATCGTGCTCGGACAGCCTGCGCTGATCCATCAGCAGGCGCTTCGCGCGATCGATCAGCTTGCGTTCGGCGAGCTCGCGCTCGACGTCGGCGAGCCGGCGGCGCAATGCATCGTCGTGCGAGAAGCGCGCGAGCGCGACTTCGAGGATCGGCGCGAGGCGCTCGGCCGACAAGCCTTCGACGAGATACGCGCTGACGCCGGCGCCGACCGCCGCGTGAATCAGCGCCTGGTCGGCATCGTGGCTGAACATCAGCACGGGGCGCGGCGCGGTTGCGTGCATCACGGCGAGTTGCTCGAGCGTGTCGCGCGACGGCGAATCGGTATCGATGATCACGACGTCGGGGCGCTGCTCCTCGACGGCGGCGGGCAGGCGCGCGGGCGTCGCGACGTCGTTGAGCATCTCGTAGCCGAGGCGCGCGAGCGCGTCGCCGAGTTCGCCGATCGGCTTGTCGGTGTCGGTGACGAGCAGCACGCGCAGGCGTGCGGGCGGGACGGACGAACTCATGACGCGAACGGGGACGAACGAGCGTCGATGCAACGGTTGAACGGCGGTTGCGGGGTGCTGACGGATGTCGACGGATTCAGGGCCTCACGACCGCATCCCCGACAGCCGGCGCGAACGCCGCTGCGGTGACCGGAATGCCGATGCGGACCGCGCATGCTATGCCGCCCGGAACAGCATCGCTTCGCCGACGGCATCGGTGCCGTGCACGGCGGCTTCGCCGATCGCCGCGCCGACGAGCATCACGGCCGGGCTGCCGAGCCCGGCTGCCGCGACGCCGCGCGCGAGGCCGCCGAGCGTGCCGGTCCAGCGGCGCTCGTGCGACGTGCCGGCCCATTGCACGGCGGCGGCCGGCGTCGACGCGGGCAAGGCGGCGAGCAGGCCCGCCGCGATGCTGTCGACGCGGCTCATGCCCATGTAGATCGCGAGCGTGGTGCCGGTCGCCGCGAGCGTCGCCCAGTCGGGTTCGCCGTGGTCCTGGCGGTGTGCGGTGACGAACGTGACGCCCTGGCAGTGCTCGCGGTGCGTGAGCGAGACGCCGAGGCTCGCGGCGGCCGCGAAGCCCGACGAGATGCCGTTGACGATGTCCACCGGAATCCCCGCGGCGCGCAGCGTCGCGAGTTCCTCGCCGGCGCGGCCGAACAGCAGCGCGTCGCCGCCCTTGACGCGCACGACGTGCGCGCCGCGCAGCGCATGGCGGCGCATCAGTTTCTCGATGAATGCCTGCGGCGTGGAGCGGCAGCCGCCGCGCTTGCCGACGCGGATCACGCGCGCGTGCGGCGCGAGTTCGACGATGCCGGGCGCGACGAGATCGTCGAGCAGCAGCACGTCGGCGGCCGCCAGCGCTTTCACGGCCTTCAGCGTGAGGAGATCGGGATCGCCGGGGCCGGCGCCCAGCAGCGTGACTTTTCCAGTCGTCATGTCGTATTCCATTGCCGCGCGCGTGCGAGCGAGCGGCTGTCGATAACACGTTGTTGCTTGCGGCGGCGGCGGGCGGTCGAAGCGACCATGGCATCCGGCCGTGCCGCGCACGGGAGGACGTCGTTGTCCTGATCTGCTGCGCCCGCCTGCGATGGCGGGCCGACTTGCGGGGACTGCCCACCGGCGCCGTTGCCGGTGTGTGGACGAAATTCAGCAATATCCGGGCCAACCTGAGCGAGCGCGGCGACATGCGCGGCGCGACGCCCCGCGCGACGGAGGCCGGCACGCATGCGGCCGCGGGGACGCGGCGCACGCGATGCCGCATCGACGTGCATCGCGCCCCGTCATCGCGCACCGCGATGTCGCACGGCGACAGTGCTGCAGCGCACCACATCTGTGCCTGGCTGCATCGCGACGCATCGCGCGCCGCGCCCCGCAGCCACGCGTCCGGCGCCCCGCGCGCCTTGTGCGACGGGGCCGCCCGTGCGATTCGGGTCGACATGGCATGGCGTTTGCGTGAGCTCGTCCGGGCGGATCAACGGCGATTCGTCCGCAGTACCGATTACCGACGCGCCCGGAAACGGGCTTCATGGGCAACGGCGTCCTACACATCGGGTCTCGACGAGACCGGGTGTGCAGGACGCCGTTTTTCGTTTGGCGGATGACATGACCGACAAAGCTACCCGTATCGATCTCTTCAGCTTCCGCACCGCGCCGATGCGCGCCTTCCACATGACGTGGATGGCGTTCTTCGTATGCTTCTTCGCGTGGTTCGCGTGTGCGCCGCTGATGCCGCTGATTGCGCGCGAATTTCACCTTACCGCGGCACAGGTCGCGAACATCAACATCGCCGCGGTGGCCGCGACGATCGCCGTGCGGCTGCTGGTCGGCCCGTTGTGCGACCGCTTCGGCCCGCGCCGCGTGTATGTCGGGCTGCTCGTGCTCGGCGCGATTCCCGTGTTCGCGGTGTCGTTCTCGCACGACTACCTGACGTTCCTGATCTGCCGGCTCGGCATCGGCGCGATCGGCGCGGGCTTCGTGATCACGCAGTACCACACGTCGGTGATGTTCGCGCCGAACGTGGTCGGCACCGCGAACGCGACGACGGCCGGCTGGGGCAACGCGGGCGCGGGCGCGACGCAGGCGATGATGCCGCTGCTCGTCGCCGCCGGCCTGATGCTCGGCTTCGGCGACGACGCGTCGTGGCGCATCGCGCTCGTCGTGCCGGGCGTCGCGATGCTCGCGATGGCCTGGGCGTACTGGCGCTTCACGCAGGACTGCCCGCAAGGCGATTTCGTCGCGCTGCGCAAGCAGGGCGTGACGGTCGACAGCGGCAAGAAGGGCGGTTGGGCGAGCTTCTTCGCCGCATGCGGCAACTATCGCGTGTGGATGCTGTTCGTCACGTACGGCGCGTGCTTCGGCGTCGAGGTGTTCATCCACAACATCGCGGCGCTGTACTACGTCGATCACTTCAAGCTGTCGCTGAAGGACGCCGGCTTCGCGGTCGGGATGTTCGGGCTGCTCGCGCTGTTCGCCCGCGCGCTCGGCGGCTGGCTGTCGGACAAGATCGCCGCGCGGCGCAGCCTCGACGTGCGCGCGGCGCTGCTGTGCGCGCTGATCGTCGGCGAAGGGCTCGGACTGATCTGGTTCTCGCATGCGCAAGGCATCGGCATGGCGCTCGTCGCGATGCTGACCTTCGGCCTCTTCACGCACATGGCCTGCGGCGCGACCTATGCGCTCGTGCCGTTCATCGACCGCAAGGCGCTCGGCGGCGTCGCGGGGATCGTCGGCGCGGGCGGCAACGTCGGCGCGGTGGCCGCGGCGTTCCTGCTGAAGGGCGTCGGCGACGTGCAGCACACGCTGAGCCTGCTCGGGCTCGCCGTCACCGCGACCGCATTGTGCGCGATGGCCGTGCGCTTCAGCGAAGAACACAAGGCACGCGAGGCCGAGCTGCGCGATCGCGCGCTGGCCGCCGCCAGCGTCGCGAACTGATCGACCGAAGGACACGTCATCATGAAACTCATCGTCATCGGCCACGGGATGGTCGGCCACAAGCTCCTCGAATGCGTCGCCGCGCAAGCCGGCGCGGCGGGCACGCTGCAGGTCACGGTGCTCGGCGAGGAACCGCGCCCGGCGTACGACCGCGTGCACCTGTCGGAATTCTTCGCGGGCAAGTCGGCGGACGATCTGTCGCTCGTCGAACCCGGCTTCTTCGAGCGTCATCCGCAGTTCGACCTGCGCCTGAACGCCCGGGTCGCATCGATCGACCGCGCCGCGCACACGGTCACGCTCGCGTCCGGCGAAACGCTCGCGTACGACAAGCTGGTACTCGCGACGGGCTCGCGTCCGTTCGTGCCGCCGATGCCGGGCCGCGATCGCGCCGGTTGCTTCGTGTACCGAACGATCGAGGATCTCGAAGCGATGCAGGCGTGCGGCACGCACGCGAAGCGTGGCGTGGTGATCGGCGGCGGGCTGCTCGGCCTCGAATGCGCGAAGGCGTTGCGCGACATGGGGCTCGACACGCACGTCGTCGAATTCGCGCCGCGGCTGATGGCGGTGCAGGTCGACGACGGCGGCGGGCGGATGCTGCGCGCGAAGATCGAAGCGCTCGGCGTGACCGTGCATACGGGCAAGAACACGCTCGAGATCGTCGACGGCGACGAAGGCACGCACCGGATGGCGTTCGCCGACGGCTCGCATCTCGACGCCGACATGATCGTGTTCTCGGCCGGCATCCGCGCCCGCGACGAACTGGCGCATGCGTGCGGCCTGGAAATCGGCCCGCGTGGCGGCGTCGCGATCGACGACGCGTGCCGCACGAGCGACGCCGACATCTACGCGATCGGCGAATGCGCGGCCTGGAACGGGATGGTGTACGGCCTCGTCGCACCGGGCTACGACATGGCGCGCGTGGTCGCGAAGCAGCTCGGCGGCGACCGGGAAGAAGCGGCCAACGCCGCGTTCGCCGGTGCCGACATGAGCACCAAGCTGAAGCTGATGGGCGTCGACGTCGCGAGCATCGGCGATGCGCACGGCGCGACGGCCGGCAGCCGCACCTACCAGTACGCGGACGAACGCCGCCAGATCTACAAGAAGCTGGTGGTGTCGGACTGCGGCAAGTTCCTGCACGGCGCGGTGATGGTCGGCGACGCGGCCGAATACGGCACGCTGCTGCAGATGATGCTGAATCGCATCGAGCTGCCCGAGTCGCCGGAATTCCTGATCCTGCCGTCGTCGGACGGCGCGGCGAAGCCGGCGATCGGCGTCGACGCGCTGCCGGACGGCGCGCAGATCTGCTCGTGCAACAACGTGTCGAAGTCGCAGATCTGCGCGGCGGTGGCGGATGGCGCGACGAGCCTCGGCGCACTGAAGTCGTGCACGGGCGCGGGCACGTCGTGCGGCGGCTGCGTGCCGCTCGTCACGCAGATCATGAAGGCCGAGATGAAGAAGCAGGGTCTCGCGGTCAACAACCATCTGTGCGAGCACTTCCCGCATTCGCGCCAGGAATTGTTCCACCTGATCCGCGTCGAGCGCATCACGACGTTCGACGAATTGCTCGCCAAGCACGGCCACGGGCTCGGCTGCGACGTGTGCAAGCCGGCGGTGGCGGGCATCCTCGCATCGTGCTTCAACGAGTTCGTGCTGAAGAAGGAGCATGCGGGGCTGCAGGATTCGAACGACTACTACCTCGCGAACATCCAGCGCGACGGCACGTACTCGGTCGTGCCGCGCATGCCGGGCGGCGAGGTGACGCCGGAAGGGCTGATCGCGGTCGGCCAGGTCGCGAAGAAATATGGGCTCTACACGAAGATCACGGGCGGCCAGCGCGTCGACCTGTTCGGCGCGCGCGTCGAACAGCTGCCGTCGATCTGGGAAGAGCTGATCGCGGCCGGCTTCGAATCGGGGCATGCGTACGGCAAGTCGGTGCGCACCGTGAAGTCGTGCGTCGGTTCGACGTGGTGCCGCTACGGCGTCGACGATTCGGTCGGCCTCGCGATCGACATCGAGAACCGCTACAAGGGCTTGCGCGCGCCGCACAAGATCAAGTTCGGCGTGTCGGGCTGCACGCGCGAGTGCGCGGAAGCGCAGGGCAAGGACATCGGCATCATCGCGACCGAGAAGGGCTGGAACCTTTACGTGTGCGGCAACGGCGGGATGAAGCCGCGCCATGCGGAACTGCTCGCGTCCGATCTCGACCGCGCCACGCTGATCCGCTACATCGACCGCTTCCTGATGTTCTACGTGCGCACCGCCGACCGGCTGCAGCGCACCAGCGTGTGGCGCGACAACCTCGAAGGCGGGCTCGACTACCTGACCGATGTCGTCGTGCACGACAAGCTCGGGATCGCGGCCGAACTCGAGGCCGACATGCAGCACGTGGTCGACACCTACGAATGCGAGTGGAAGAAGGCCGTCACCGATCCGGAAACGCGCAAGCGCTTCCGCCATTTCGTGAACAGCGACGCGCCGGACGCGACCATCGCGTTCGTCGAAACGCGCGGCCAGATCCGTCCCGCCACGCCCGACGAGCGCGCGGGCGGCAGGCCCGTTGCGATTCCCGTCGTCGCCGAACCCGCAACCGTCTGACGCTGACCGACAGCAGCGTCTTTTTCAAGGAGCCCATCATGAACGATCGTCTTCCCCTGTCCTGGACCCGCGTGTGCCCGCTCGACGACATCGTGCCGAACACCGGCGTGTGCGCGCTCGTCAACGGCGAGCAGGTCGCGGTGTTTCATGTCGCGCATGCCGAGGAAGGCGGCGTGTTCGCGATCGACAACGTCGATCCGGTGTCGCAGGCAGCGGTGATGTCGCGCGGGCTGATCGGCAGCCTCGGCGAGCGCGTGGTGGTCGCGTCGCCGCTGTACAAGCAGCATTTCGACCTGCGGACCGGCGAATGCCTCGAATCCCCCGAGAAATCGGTGCACGCGTATCCGTCGCGGGTCGAGGACGGTTTCGTGTGGATCGCCGCCTGAGCGCCAACGGAGCACGCATGACCGCCACCCCCGTCAAGAGCGTGTGCCCATACTGCGGCGTCGGCTGCGGAATGGTGCTGCACGTCGAGGATGACGAAGTCGTCAAGGTGTCCGGCGACTCCGATCATCCGACCAACTTCGGGCGGCTGTGCACGAAGGGCTCGTCGGCGCACGTCGCGTTGCGCCGTTCCGGGCGGCTCGACCGCGCGTTCGTGCGGCGCGCGCGCGAGGACGACCTCGTGCCGCTGCCGGCGCGCGACGCGATCGTCGAGACCGCGCGGCGGCTGCGCGCGGTGCTCGACGCGCACGGGCCCGATGCGTTGTCGTTCTACGTGTCGGGGCAGATGTCGATCGAGGCGCAATACCTCGTGAACAAGCTCGCGAAGGGCTTCGTCGGCACCCACAACATCGAGTCGAATTCGCGCCTGTGCATGGCGAGCGCGAGCACGGGCTACAAGCAGTCGCTCGGTGCGGACGGCCCGCCCGGGTCGTACCAGGATTTCGATCGCGCGAACCTGTTCTTCGTGATCGGCGCGAACATGGCCGACTGCCACCCGATCCTGTTCCTGCGCATGATGGATCGCGTGAAGGCCGGCGCGAAGCTGATCGTCGTCGATCCGCGCCGCACCGGCACCGCCGACAAGGCCGACCTGTTCCTGCAGATCCGGCCCGGCACCGATCTGGCGCTGACCAACGGGTTGCTGCATCTGCTGCACGCGAACGGCCGCACCGATGCCGCGTTCATCGATACGTACACCGAAGGTTGGGACGCGATGCCCGCGTTTCTCGCCGACTACACGCCCGAGCGCGTCGCGGCAATCACCGGTCTCGCGGAAGCCGACATTCGCACGGCCGCGCAATGGATCGGCGACGCGCAGGAATGGATGAGCTGCTGGACGATGGGGCTCAACCAGAGCACGCACGGCGTATGGAACACCAACGCGATCTGCAACCTGCATCTCGCGACCGGCGCGATCTGCCGCCCGGGCAGCGGGCCGTTCTCGCTGACCGGCCAGCCGAACGCGATGGGCGGGCGCGAGATGGGCTACATGGGCCCCGGCCTGCCGGGCCAGCGCTCGGTGCTGTCCGACGACGACCGGCGCTTCGTCGAAAACCTGTGGCGCGTGCCGGCCGGCACGTTGCGCAAGGACGCCGGCCACGGCACGGTCGACCTGTTCGAACGGATGGCGGCCGGCGACATCAAGGCGTGCTGGATCGTCTGCACGAATCCGGTCGCGACCGTGCCGAACCGGCAGAACGTGATCGCGGGGCTGCAGGCCGCGGAACTCGTGATCGCGCAAGACGCGTTCCTCGACACCGAGACCAACCGCTTCGCGGACATCCTGCTGCCTGGCGCGCTGTGGGCCGAGGGCGACGGCGTGATGGTCAATTCCGAGCGCAACATGACGCTGATGCGTGCCGCGGTCGCGCCGCCCGGCGACGCGCTGCCGGACTGGCGCATCGTCGCGGAAGTGGCGCGCGCGATGGGCTTCGGCGATGCGTTCGACTATGCGTCGGCGGCCGACGTGTTCGACGAGATCGTGCGGTTTTCGAATCCGGCGACCGGCTACGACCTGCGCGGCGCGAGCCACGCGGCGCTGCGCGACGGCCCCGTGCAATGGCCGGTCGCGCCGGGCACCGCGCGCGAGCGGCACCCCATCCGCTACCTGAACGACGGCGTGAGCCAGACGCCGCGCCCGGCGACCGACGGGCATGACGCGCCGCGTATTGCGTTTCCGACGGCGTCGGGCAAGGCGCGCTTCCTCGCGCGGCCGCACGTTGCGCCGGCCGAACTGCCCGACGACACGTTCCCGATCGTGCTGAACACCGGCCGGCTGCAGCATCAATGGCACACGATGACGAAGACGGGCAAGGTCGCGATGCTGAACAAGCTCAATCCGCGCCCGTTCGTCGAGCTGCATCCGGACGATGCGAGCGCGCTCGGCATTGCGACGAAGGACAGCATCGAGATTCGCTCGGCGCGCGGCCGCGCGGTGCTGCCGGCCGTCGTGACCGAGCGCGTGCGGCGCGGCAACTGTTTCGCGCCGATGCACTGGAACGACGTGTACGGCGACGACCTGTGCATCAATGCGGTGACGAACGACGCGATCGATCCGGAATCTCAGCAGCCCGAACTGAAATATTGCGCGGTCGCGCTGACGCGCGTCGACACGGACGCGTTCGCGTCCGCTGCCGACGACGACACGGCGCGACCCGATGCCTCGGCTACCGACGCGCGGCCCGCGCCCGCGTCGGCGCAGATCACGGCTTCACAGGAATCCGACATGGCAGACCTCGACACTTTCGCGGCCGCGCTCGGCGTGGCCGATCTCGCGCCGCCGCCGCTCTCCGATACGGAGCGCCTGTACGTGGCCGGCCTCGTCAGCGGGCTGAAGGCGAGCGCCGGGCGGTGCGAAGGCGGCGTGCCGGTGCTGCCGGCCGGCGCGCCGCTTGCGCCGCCGGTGCGGTTCTGGGTCGAGGGGATGCTCGCGGGGCTGTTCAGCCGCTCGGTGCCTGCGCACGCATCGGACGGTGCCGCGCCCGCGCTGCCGTCCGAGGCCGCCGCGCCCGGCGGTGTGCGGATCGTGCGCACGCGGCCGAAGGTTGTGCTGCTGTGGGCGTCGCAGACGGGCAACATCGAGTCGCTGACCGAGGACTACGCGACGCAGCTGATGAACGCCGGCTTCGAGATCCGTACCGCGTGCATGTCCGACTATCCGGTCGCGTCGCTGGCCGGCGCGCAATACGTGCTGCTGATGACGAGCACGTTCGGCGACGGCGACGCGCCCGACAACGGCAGCGAGTTCTGGGATGCGCTGCAGGACGGTGGCGCCGCGCGTCTCGACGGCGTGCACTTCGCGGTGCTCGCGTTCGGCGATCGCAACTACGACCAGTTCTGCGGACACGGCCGCCGGCTCGACGCGCGGCTCGCGGAACTCGGCGCGGCGCGCCTGTGCGCGCGCGTCGATTGCGACGTCGAGTTCCAGCGCGATGCGGACCAGTGGCTCGAACGCGTGGTTGCCCGGATCAAGGAAGCGGATGCCGCGCTGCACGCGGTGCCGTCCGCCGGGGTAAGCGCGTCGGGGCTGCTGCCGACCAAGGCGCATCCGGCGCCGTCGAAGCTCGTCGCGAACCTGCGGCTCAACCGGCCGGGCGCCGCGAAGGACACGCGCTACGTGTCGCTGTCGACCGAAGGCGCGAACCTCGAATACGAAACCGGCGACGCGCTCGGCGTGTGGCCGACCAACTGCCCGGAGCTGGTCGACGAGCTGCTGTCCGTCACCGCGCTGAAGGCCGATGCGCCCGTGTCGGTCGCGGGCATCGGCGACGTGCGGCTCGGCGATGCGCTCGCGCGCCACTTCGACATCACGCGCCCGCATCCCGACACGCTCGCGTTCATCGCGTCGCGCAGCGCGAACGGCTCGCTGAAGGCGCTGCTCGGCGACGATCGCAAGGCCGACCTGAAGCAATGGTTGTGGGGGCAACAACTCGCGGACGTGCTGCACGAGTTCCCGGTCGATCTGTCGGGTACGGAGCTGGTCGGGATGCTGAAGCGACTCCAGCCGCGCCTGTATTCGATCGCGTCGAGCCCGAGCGCGCACCAGGGCGAGATTCACCTGACGGTATCGGCCGTGCGCTATCACAACGGCCGGCGCGCGCGCAAAGGCGTCGCGTCGACGTTCCTCGCCGATCGCGCGGACGACGGCCGCGTGCCGGTGTTCGTGCAGAAGTCCGCGCATTTCCGGCCGCCGGTGAACGGCGACGTGCCCGTCGTGATGGTGGGGCCCGGCACCGGCGTCGCCCCGTTCCGCGGCTTCCTGCACGAGCGGCAGGCGCGCGGCGCGCGCGGGCGCAACTGGCTGTTCTTCGGTGAGCAGCACGCGCAGACCGACTTCTACTACGGCGACGAACTGAGCGCGATGCGCGACAGCGGTTTCCTCACGCGGCTCGATCTCGCGTTCTCGCGCGACCAGGCCGACAAGATCTACGTGCAGGACCGCATGCGCGAGCAGGGCGCCGAGCTTTACAAGTGGCTGGAGGAGGGCGCGCACTTCTACGTGTGCGGCGACGCCGCACGCATGGCCAAGGACGTCGATACCGCGCTGAAGGCGGTCGTCGCCGAGCACGGCGAGATGTCGGACGACGCCGCGAACGACTACGTCGCGCGGCTTTCGAAGGCGCGGCGCTACATGCGGGACGTGTATTGAGCGCAGGCGATGCGGCCGTGCGGGCTTGCCGGCCCGACACGGCGGCCGGCAAGCCGAAACCGCCGGCGGCCCGGGTTGCCGGCATGGCATCTTCGCGATCATTTCCTCCGGGCGTGCTGCGCGAACGGGCCGGCACCGACGAGCGCGCACGCTGCAGCGATGCGCGGGACGGCGCATGATGACGGCGTCATCCATACAGCCACGGAGTCGCGTCATGACGGCACGCCGGAATCACCCGCTTCGAACCCTTGCGATCGTCGCATCGCTGGCCGCGGCCGCATTCTGCGGCGCGCCGGCCGTCGGGCAGACGTCGACGGTACCGGCCGGCACGGCCGCCGCGACGCCCGACAACGCGGTGCTCTTGACGGTCTTCCTGAAGCACGACCAGTCGCGCCCGCTCGCCGAGCTGAACGCGCAGCTCGCGAAACAGGGGTTCTACAAGGCGTTTCCGCCGCCGGGCGTCGAGGTGGTGAGCTGGACGGTGGCGATGGGAATCGGGCAGATCGTCGTGCTGCGGTTGCCGGCGTCGCGGGTGCGGGAGGTCAATCGCGTGCTCGAAGACACGGCCTGGGGCGCGTACCGGACGGAGTTCTATCCGACCTACGACTACAAGGCGATCGGGCTTGCGGCGCACGAGCGGGCGAAGTGACGAAGGGCGCGGCGCGACGATCCGTCCCTATTCGCTGAAACCCGCGCCCGGTCGCGGTTTTGCCCTCGCTCGCCCGGCCGGGCCGGAGAATTTCTCCCAAATGCATCACAAGTCATTCATCTGATGAGAAAACCCGGTCGGTTCCCGGTATCATGCGCACCTTGCGTGTGTCGAACCCACGATTTTGATGCGGTATTGATGCGCCTCGCGTGCCACAAAACCGCACAATCCGAACTTGAAAGATTCTGTAATATAAATTCCGTATACTCGTAAGTTCTGATCCAGGCGCCGCCTGCCTCCGTCTTCGGCCGACCGCCCACGCAGAACAACCCGATATGTCGCCGCCGGGCCAACCCGCGCCGCGACTCGCTATGCACCACCACTGAACAACCTATGTCTTCCCGCCACCCTGGTCCGCCCGGCCGCGCCGCGGCGGTGATCGCCCGTGTCCGGGCGCTGATCCGCAACGAACGCGTGCTGTCGCCGCTGCTCGCGCTCGGCATCGGGCTGCTGCTGATCGTGGTTTTCCAGCACCTGTCGGAATCCGTCGACTACCGGTCGGTGATCCGCGAGTTGCGTCACATGTCCGCCGAAGAGTGGGGCGCGTCGCTGGCCGCGACGGCCCTCAGCTATCTCGCGCTCGTCGCCCGCGACGCGGTCGGCCTGCGCTATGTCGCCGCGAAGGTGCCGCGCGTCGCGTTGTGGATCGGCGCGATCGCCGGGTCCGCGCTCGGCAACGCGACCGGCTTCGGCGCGCTGACGGGCGGCGCCGTGCGCGCGCGCGTGTACGGCGTGTCGGGCGTCACGCCCGCGCAGATCGGCCGCATGACGGTATTCACGAGCGGCACGCTCGCGCTCGCGCTGGTGCTGATGACGGCGGTCGGCATGGTCTGCGTGCCGCAGACGCTCGCCGCGATGCTGCATGTCGCGCCCGGCGTCCTCACGTGGAGCGGCGCCGCGCTGCTCGTCGTGCTGGCCGTGATGACGATGATGTGCGGCAACACCGCGCGCCCGGTCGTCACGCGCTTCAAGTGGCTCTCGTTCGACGTGCCGGCGCGGCGCGACCTCGTCGCGCAGGTCGTCTATGCGGTGCTCGACGTCGTGGCCGCCGGCCTGACGCTGTGGGTGCTGCTGCCGGCCGCGCCGGTCGGTCTTCCGACCTTCATCACCGTATACGCGGCCGCGCTGCTGCTCGGGATGATCGGCCATACGCCGGGCGGGATCGGCGTGTTCGAAGCGGCGATGGTCTTCACGCTGGGCCGCGAAGTGCCCGCGCATGCGATGGTCGCCGCGCTGATCGCCTATCGCGCGATCTACTTCGGCGTGCCGCTCGTGTTGTCGGCCGGCCTGCTGGCCGGTTTCGAGGGCCGCGCGCTGCGCCGCCGGCTCGTGTCGCGGCAGGCCGCGCGCGTGTCGCAGCTGGCGCCGCTGTTCCTGAGCCTGGTGACCTTCGCGGTCGGCAGCATGCTGGTGATTTCGAGCGCGACGCCTGCGTTCTGGTACCGGATCGCGATCCTGCGCAACATCGTCCCGCTGTGGGTGCTCGAAGGCTCGCAGGTGATCTGCAGCGTGCTGGGCGTCGCGTTGCTGTTCGTCGCGCGCGGGCTGCTGCGCCGGCTCGACGGCGCATGGTGGATGACCTTCGCGCTGACGCTCGCGAGCCTCGCGCTGTCGCTGGCGAAGGGCCTCGCGTTCGTCGAGGCCGGCGTGCTCGGCACGCTGCTGGTGCTGCTGCTCGTCAGCCGCCGCCGCTTCAACCGGCATTCGTCGCTGCTCGCCGAGCGCTTCACGGTGAGCTGGTTCGTGTCGGTGACGATGGTGCTGATCCTCGCGGTGTGGGTGCTGTGCTTCGCGTTCCGCGACGTGCCTTACACGCGCGATCTGTGGTCGCATTTCTCGTTCGACGCCCGCGCGCCGCGCGCGCTGCGCGCGACGCTCGCGGCCGGCGTGTTCGTCGCGATGTTCGCGCTGTGGCAGCTGCTGCGGCCGGCACCCGGACGTTTCGTGAAGCCCGCCGAGCAGGACCTGGTCGACGCGGAGCAGATCATCCGCGCGCAGGAATGCAGCGATGCGGGCCTCGCGCTGATGGGCGACAAGTCGTTCCTGTTTTCCGAATCGCGCCGCGCGTTCCTGATGTACGCGAAAAACGGCCGCACGTGGGCCGCGCTGCACGACCCGGTCGGGCCGCGCGAGGAATGGCCGGCGCTGATCAGCAAGTTCATCGCGCTGGCGCACGCGCACAGCGGCCGCGCGGCGTTCTACCAGGTGCGCGCGAACGCGCTGCCGCTGTATCTCGACGCCGGGCTCACGCTGATGAAGCTCGGCGAGGAAGCCCACATCGCGCTCGACCGGTTCGACCTGAAGGGTTCGAACCGGTCGCACCTGCGCTATGCGCTGCGCCGCGGCGACAAGGACGCGCTGACGGTCGAGGTGATCGCGCCGTGCGACGTGCCGGCCGCGCTGCCGTCGCTGCGCGACATCTCCGACGGCTGGCTCGACAGCCGCGACGCGCGCGAGAAGAGTTTCTCGGTGGCCGCATTCCACGACGGCTATCTCGCGACGCAATCGGTGATGCTCGTGCGCCAGGCCGACAAGCCGATCGCCTTCGTCACGTTCATGACGACCGACCTCAACACCGAGGCGACGGTCGGCGTGATGCGTCATCTGCCGGACGCGTCGCCGTATGCGATGGAGTATCTGTTTACGCAGCTCGCGCTGCATCTGAAGGAAGCGGGGTTCCGCAAGCTGAGCCTGGGCATCGCGCCGTTCTCGGGGATGGGGGCGGCGAAGATGCCGTCGCCGTGGCACAGGTTCGGGCTGATGGTCTGGCGCTTCGGCGGCCGCTTCTACAACTTCCGTGGCTTGCGTGCATTCAAGAGCAAGTTCGAGCCGCACTGGGAGCCGCGCTATCTCGCGGCCTCGGGCTCGGTCGGCGTGTTCGTCACGCTCGCGGATCTGTCCCTGCTGGCTGGAGGTCGGCGTTCATGATGTTGAAGAAGGGTATCGCGCAGGCGGCGCTCGCCTGTGCGGGAATGATGTTGGCCGGCGCCGCGCTCGCGGCGCAACCGGAAACCGTATCGGGCGGCCGCTACGGTCCCGTGACCGTGACGAAGCCGGGCGGCCCGCTGCGCGGCTTCGTCGTGCTGTTCTCGCGTGGGCGGGGCTGGGGCGCCGCCGACCAGCAGGCGGCCGACGCACTCGCGAAAGCGGGCGCGATGACCGTCGGTGTGGATTCGGAACGCTATGCGGCGAACCTCGCCGCGAAGCAGGAAACCTGTCACCACCTCGACGGCGACGCCGAGGCGGTCAGCCACCAGCTCGAACGCCTCGCGCAATCGGCGCGCTATTACACGCCGATCGTCGCGGGCGTGGGCCAGGGCGGCGCGATCGCGAAGCAGATCCTGTCGATGGCGCCGGAAAACACCATCGCCGGCGTCGTGTCGGTCGCGCCGGCGGCGAAGCTCGATGCGCGCTTCAAGCCGTGCCCGCCCGATCCGACGATCGTGCGCCGCGCGATGCCGGGCTTCGTCGAAACGGCCGCGGCCGGCGACACTGCGAAGCTCGTGTCGCTCGTCACGTCGCACCTGCACGACACCAGCAGCAGCGACGAGCTCGACGTGTCGGACCTGCCGCTCGTCGAGCTGCCGGCCAAGGGCGGCAGCGACCGCCTCGCGATCGTGATCTCGGGCGACGGCGGCTGGCGCGATCTCGACAAGACGATCGCCGAGGCGCTGCAACGCGACGGCGTGTCGGTCGTCGGCATCGACAGCCTGCGCTATTTCTGGAGCGAGAAGCCGCCCGCGCAGGTGAGCCGCGACCTGGCGCGCGTGATGCGCACGTACATGGCGCGCTGGCATGCGAACCGCGTGGCGCTGGTCGGCTACTCGTTCGGCGCGGACGTGATGCCGTTCGCATACAACCGGCTGCCGGCCGACCTGCGCGACAAGGTCGCGGTGATGTCGCTGCTCGGCTTCGCGCCGGCGGCGGACTTCCAGATCCGCGTGACGGGCTGGCTCGGCATGCCGGCGAGCGACAAGGCGATGAAGGTCGCGCCGGAAATCGCGAAGGTGCCGCCGCAGCTCGTGCAGTGCTTCTACGGCGCGGAAGAGAAGGACACGATGTGTCCGGCGCTCGCGAATACCGGCGCCGACGTGATCAAGACGGGCGGCGACCACCACTTCGGCCACGACTACATCGCGCTCGAAAAGAAGATCCTCGGCGCGTTCGGCAAGCCGGTGGCGGCGCGCTGAATGCCGGCGCCCGCTTCGCGGCGGGCGCGGTTGTCGTTCATCGGACGGGCGGCCTGCGGGCCGCCCGTTTTCATTGCGCCGTCTGCGTCGCCGCGTCCTGCCGCGGCGCTACCGTTCTCGCGTCGCGCTGATAGAAGCCGGGAAACCGGTCGAGCTGCCGGCGTGCGGCCGCGAGATCGGCATCGGCGCCGAGCACCGCGCTCGAAAACCCGGTGCGTTCCATCAGCAGCAACTGGTCGATCAGCACGTCGCCCGTCGCGCGCAGGTCGCCGGCGAAGCCGAAGCGCTTGCGCAGCAGATACGCCTGGCTGTATGCGCGGCCGTCGGTGAAGGACGGGAAGTGCAGGTCGATGCGCGCGGCCTGCGCGATCCGCTCGGCGAGCGGCGCCAGTTCCTCGTCGTTGCCGATCGTCAGGGGCGTGAGCGTCGCCGTGTCGGGCGAGTGCGTGTCGTCGGCGTGTTCGGCCGGTGTCAGCAGCCGGATGCGTGCGTGGGTGTTTGGGCCGGTCGCGTTCATGCGTGCTCCGCCTGGTGACGTGCGTCGTTCGCCGCGGCCTTGAAGGGCTCGACGCCGATGCGGCGCACCGTGTCGATGAATCGTTCGCCGCGGCCGTCGGCGTCGAGCCGCGCGTCGAGATAGACGTTGACGAGCGCGTCCACCACATCGACGATCTCGTCCGCCGAGAACGAAGGGCCGATCACCTTGCCCGGCCGCGCGGGGCCGCTCGCGCTCGAACCGTCCGAGCCGCCGAGCGTCACCTGGTACCACTCGGCGCCGTCCTTGTCGACGCCGAGGATGCCGATGTGCCCGCTGTGATGGTGGCCGCACGAGTTGATGCAGCCGCTGATGTGCAGGTCGATGTCGCCGACGTCGTGCAGCATGTCGAGATCCTGGAACCGTTCGGCGATCGCGTCGGCGATCGGAATCGAGCGCGCGTTCGCGAGCGCGCAGAAATCGCCGCCTGGGCACGCGATCATGTCGGTCAGGAGTCCGACGTTCGCGCTGGCGAGACCGATCGCGCGCGCGTGTTCCCACAGCAGGAACAGGTCGTCGACGTGCACCCACGGCAGCACCACGTTCTGCGTATGCGTGACGCGCGCTTCGCCGGCCGAGAAGCGATCGGCGAGTTCGGCGAGCGCGTCGAGCTGCTCGGGCGACGCATCGCCGGGCGCCTGCAGGCGGCGCTTGAACGACAGCGTGACGATCCTCAGCGCCGGGTCGCGGTGCGCGGCGACGTTGCGCGCCAGCCACCGCGCGAAGGCCGGATGGCGACCGGCGTGCGCGGCCATGCGCGCTTCGGCATCCTGCACGTCGAGCGCACGCGGCGCGATGCGCGGCGGCACGAACGATGCCGCGATGCGGTCGAATTCGGCCTGCGGGATCGTGTGCGGGCCGCCGTCATGCTCGACGATCTGGCGAAACTCTTCCTCGACGTCGTCGATGTAGCGCTGGCCCTCGCTCTTCACGAGGATCTTGATGCGTGCCTTGTACTTGTTGTCGCGCCGTCCGTAGCGGTTGTAGACGCGGACGATCGCCTCGATGTAGTTCATCACGTGCCGCCACGGCAGGAATGCGCGCAGCAGCGTCGCGATCAGCGGCGTGCGGCCCATGCCGCCGCCGGCGCTCACGCGAAAGCCGAGCTCGCCCGCGTCGTTGCGCACGAGCTTCAGCCCGACGTCGTGCCAGTCGGTTGCCGCACGGTCCTCGGCCGCGCCGGTGATCGCGATCTTGAACTTGCGCGGCAGGAACGCGAATTCCGGATGCAGTGTCGTCCACTGGCGCATCACTTCGGCGAACGGACGCGGATCGGCGATCTCGTCCGGCGCGACGCCCGCGCGCTCGTCGCACGAAATGTTGCGGATGCAATTACCGCTCGTCTGGATCCCGTGCATGTCGACGGTCGCGAGCAGGTCCATCACGTCGGCCGCCTTCGCGAGCGGAATCCAGTTGAACTGCACGTTGGTGCGGGTCGTGAAGTGCGCGTTGCGGATCGGCAGGCGCAGCGTGCCGAGCAGCGCCTGCGCGTCGCGGGCGGCGCGATAGGTGGCGTCGTCGGACACGTCGTAGTCGTGTGCGATCCGGGCGAGCACGCGAAGCTGCGCGCTCGACAGTTCGCCGTACGGCACGGCCACGCGCAGCATCGGCGCGTGGCGCTGCACGTACCAGCCGTTCTGCAGGCGCAACGGCCGGAACGCGTCCTCGCTCAGCGTGCCGTGCTGCCAGCGTTCGAGCTGGTCGCGGAACTGGGCGGCGCGGCTGTGCACGAGCGCCCGGTCGAAATCGGTATATCGGTACATGACGTGATACGCGAGAGGAGCGGCGGTGCAGGGCGCGCGCCGCTCGGAAGGGGACGTTGCGACGGGTGTCGGGCAACCGGAGACAGCGTAGGGAAGGCGGGGCGGCGGGACAAGCAGCAGATCGGGACGAAAAGGGCGCAGCAGATCGGCGATGCGTCGGCCGCCGTCGGGCATGCGTTGCGCATGCCCCCGTCGGGTTCAGGCTTGCGCTTGCGCGTCGACGATCAAGGCCGGATCGAGCGCGCGGATGCGCTGGTCGATGAAGTAGCCGCCGCCTTCCTGGTAGCGCAGGAACAGCCGCCCGCACGACACGCAGCGGCCGACGTTGCAACGGTTGTACGGAAAGTGGCGCGGCGCGATCGGCGCGCGGTCGGACCAGTAGCGCGTGCCGTCCGGATGGAATTCGTCGTAGGTCGGCTCGGGGTCGTCGGGCGGCGCGAGCGTCGCCACTTCGACGAGTTGCGTGTCCTGCAGCGACAGCGGCAGGCTCGTCCAACCGGCAAGCGGGGTCTTCGTACAGGTGCACGGCTGCGTGACGCCGGCGGCTTCGGCGGCGAGCGTCAGCAGCGCGGCGTGATCGAGGTACGGCAATGCGCTCATGAGATGGGTCGAGGGAGCGAAGAGAGGTGCACTGTAACCCGTGCGTGCGTCGGCTGCACGGCGGCGGCCGCCTGCGTGCGGGCTCAACCGGCCTTGCGTACAGCGGGCTCGGCGACCAGTTCGCCAAGCACGCGGATCGCGCGTTCGATGTCGCGGCTCCACGGATGGCCGAAGTTCACGCGCACGCAGCGCTCGAAGCCGTGCGCGGCCGAGAACAGCGGCCCCGGCGCGAAGCTGATGCCGCGCGCGATCGCCTGGCGATGCAGTTCCATCGCGTCGATCGCATCGGGAAACGACAGCCACAGGAAATATCCGCCGTCCGGCCGCACCCACTCGACGCCGTCCGGCAGCCAGCGCCGCAGCGCGTCGTCCATGCGGGCGAGCTGCGTCTGCAGCGCGCCGCGCAGCTTGCGCAGATGACGATCGTAGCCGCCGTGCTCCAGATAGTTCGCGATGCCGGCTTGTGCGGGGATGCTCGCCGACAGCGTGGTCATCAGCTTGAGCCGCTGCACTTTTTCCGCGAACCGGCCGGCGGCGGCCCAGCCGATCCGGTAGCCCGGCGCGAGCGTCTTCGAGAACGAACTGCAGTGCATCACGAGACCGTGCCGGTCGAAGGCGCGCGCGGGCAGCGGATAGTCGGGGCCGAAATGCAGCTCGCCGTACACGTCGTCCTCGATCAGCGGCACCTCGCGCGCGGCAAGCATCTCCACGAGCGCGCGCTTCTTGTCGAGCGACAGCGTGACACCGGTCGGATTCTGGAAATTGGTCATGAACCAGCACGCGCGGATGTCGTGCCGGTCGAGCGCGTTCGCGAGCGCATCGAGATCGAGGCCCGTGCGCGGATCGACGGGAATCTCGACCGCGCGCAGGTCGAGCCGCTCGATCGCCTGCAGCGCCGCATAGAAGCCGGGCGATTCGACCGCGACGACGTCGCCGGGCCGCGTGACGGCCATCAGGCACAGGTTCAGCGCCTCCAGCGCGCCATTCGTGACGACGATCTCGTCGACGGGTTGCGCGACGCCGGTTGCCAGATAGCGCCGCGCGATCTGCTGGCGTAGCGCCTCGTTGCCCGGCGGCAGGTCGACGACCGTGCTCCACGGGCTGACGAGCCGCGTTGCCTGCGCGAGCGATTTCGCGAGGCGCGGCAGCGGAAACAGCTGCGGCGCGGGGAACGCGGAGCCGAGCGGCACGATGCCGGGTTGCGTCGCGGCGTCGAGCACCGAGAACACGAGATCGCTGATGTCGACCTTGCGCGTGGCGCCGGCGCGGCTTGCGCGGTGTTTCGCGGGCGGGTGCGCCGCCGGGCCCGCGCCCGGCGCGACGTAATAGCCGGAGCGTTCGCGTGCGCGGATCAACCCCCACTGTTCGAGCAGGTAGTACGCGCGAAACACCGTCGACTGGCTCACGCCATGCTGCGCGATGATCTGGCGCAGCGACGGCAGGCGCGTGCCGACCGCGAGGTTGCCGTTGCGGATTTCGTCGGCGATCGTATGGGCGAGGGTTTCGTAGCGTTTCATCGGCGCCGGTGGAGCATGCGTGCGCCGCGCGCGGGCCGGTGCGGCGCCGCGCGCGGCGGAGGCGGGACATTGTCCGACGAGCGGCCCGAAAAGAAAAGTGCGACGGGTGGGCGCGGTCGCGCCGTCGTGGCGATGCCGATGCGTGCGCATCCGTCGCGCGTGATCGCGGCGTTCACTCGTGTGCCGCGTGGCTGCAACCGCACGCGGCACGCGTCGAGTCATGCCTATCACCTGATGATTCTTCGCGCGCGCGGACGCGGTGTGCGTGCGGCTTGTTCCAATTGCGCGGCGATATTTTTTATGGTCTTGTTGCAAGCTCAAGCATCGACTCGAAAAAAGGATAGTCGAATGCATACGGGGAATGCGGGCGAGGACCGATTGATCAGGGGAATCGGCGCGTGTCGGCGTGCGCGCCGGGCCGTATGCCGATGGTTTGTCATCCTGACGCTGGGCTTGCAGGGCCTGCCTGCGTGCGCGGCTTCTCCCGAGACCGTCAACGACAACGTCCTGCGCGTCCTTGCATGGCCCGGCTACGCGGACAACGATGTCGTCAATGCGTTTGAGACGCAATTCCACGTACGCGTCGAAGTGACGTTCGTCGATTCCGACGAAGCGTTGTGGACGCGAATGCACAGCGCGTCGCCGCCGCCGTACGACCTGCTCGCGGCCAACACGGCAGAGATCCAGCGCTACGCGCGCGACGGCCTGCTCATACCGATCGACCTGTCACAGATCCCCAACCGTCGGCGGCAACAACCGAATTTCCAGCAGCTCGCGACGATCGGCGGACTCGTGCACAACGGCTCGACCTATGCGATTCCGTTCACGTATTCGTCGATGGGACTGATCTACGATCGCAAGCAGGTGCCCGCTGCGCCGCGCTCGATGCTGGAACTGTGGAATCCGCGCTACCGCGGCAAGGTGCTCGACTTCAACAGCGCGCAGCATAATTTTTCGTTCACCGCACTCGCACTCCGCTACCCCGACCCCTTTCACCTGTCGCCCGCGCAAACGCTTGCCGTCGCGCACAAGCTGGTCGACCTGCGACGCAACCTGCTCACGTATTACACGCTTCCGGAAGAGGCGACCGCGCTGTTCGTCCAGCATCACGCGGCGCTGATGTTCGGCAACTACGGCACGCAGCAGGTCGAACAACTGCGTCGCGCCGGTGCGGACGTCGGCTACGTGATTCCGGACGAAGGCGCGCTCGCGTGGCTCGACTGCTGGGGCGTCACGCGCGGCGCGGAGCATCGCGAGCTCGCGTTCGCATGGATCAACTACATGCTCGAACCGGCGATCGGCGCACTGCTGACCGAACGCCAGGGGCTCGCGAATACCCTCGAGCCGCCACCCGGTCTCGAGTCCGGCAACCAGCACCTCGTGTGGATCCAGCCGGTCGAGGACATCGCGCGGCGCGAGTCGCTGTGGAGCCGCATCGTGTCGGGCGACCGGCCGGAGCGGTTCGACAAATGATCAGGCTCGGGCTCACGTCGAAGCTGTCGGTGCTGTTCGCGTGCATCGGCGTGATCGCGTCCGGCACGACCGGCTACTCCACCTACCGCGCGAACCGGACGATGCTCGTGCAGGAAGCACAGCACAACCTGCTGATGTCGACGCAATTGCTCGGACAGCGCTTCACGACCGCGCTGTCCGACGTGGCCGACGATGCGCTCGTGCTCGCGCAATTGCCGTCGGCGGCGAGCGTCGCGAGCGGCGAGGGCACCGATCCTGCGCCGCGCTCGCGGCTCGAGCAGGTGTATGTCAGCTTCATGAAGAACCATCCCGAGTATCTGCAGATCCGGCTGATCGCGCGCGGCGATTTCGGGCTCGAGCGGATTCGCGTCGATCGCGACGCGCGCGGCATCGTCGTGCTGCCGGAGAGTGCATTCCAGGAGAAAGGACAGTTTTCCTATGTATTCGATACGCTCGCGACGGCACCCGGTCATATCTACCTGTCGCCGATCGTGATCAATCACGAGACCGGCGCGCATGCGGCCGAAGGGCTGCCGATCCTGCGCGTGGGCACGCCGGTCGTCGACCAGGCCGACGTGGTGGTCGGCGCGCTGGTCGTCGACGTCGAGCTGTCGCGCATGTTCGATCGGCTCGAGCGCGACCTGCCGCAGGACTATGCGGTGTTCCTCGCGAACGAGTGGGGCGACTTCCTCGTGCATCCCGATCCGTCGCAGACCTTCGGCTTCGATCGCGGCCGGCGCGTGCTGATGCAGGACCGCTTTCCCGGCACGCGGCTGCTGTTCGCCGGGACGCGCACGAACGTGACGCTCAACGGTCTCGCGCAGCCCGACGACGTACCGGGCGAGATGCTCGCGTTCGTGCGCACGCCGTTCGGCAACAACGAGGGCAACCGCTTCGTTGTCCTCGGCATGGCGCGTCCGCTCACGGACGTGCTGGCGCCGGCCGGGATGCTCGGCGAACGCATCATCCGGATGGTGTTCCTGATGAGCCTGGCGGCGGTGATTCTCGCGATCCTGTTCGCGCGCGCGATCACGCGTCCATTGCAGATGCTCGCGCGCGCGGCGACCCACGTGTTCGACGATCCGGCCGCCGAGCGATTGCCCGTTGCGCGGGCCGACGAGATCGGCGTGCTGGCGCGCTGTTTCGACAGCATGCGCGTCGAGATCCGCACGCAGGTCGCGATGCTGCGCGCGAAGCAACTGGAACTCACGCACCTGGCCGGCCACGATCCGTTGACCGGGCTGCCGAACCGCCTGTTGTTCATGGAGCATCTCGAGGCCGCGATCCGGCATGCGGCCGCGGTGCGCGAGGGGCTGGCGGTGATGTTCGTCGATCTCGACCGCTTCAAGCAGATCAACGACCAGCACGGACACGCGGCCGGCGATCGAACGCTCGTCGCGGTCGCGAAACGGCTGAGCCTCGTGCTGCGTAGCGGCGACATGGCCGCGCGGCTCGGCGGCGACGAATTCATCGTGCTGATTTCGGACGTGCGATCGCCCGAGGTGATCGGCGATATCGCGTCGCGTATCCAGATCGTGATGGCCGAGGAGCTGGAATTCGGCGAACGTCACCTGGCCGTGGGCGCGAGCATCGGCGTCAGCGAATATCCGGCCGATGGCGCGTCGGCCGAGGAGCTGCTGGTCAAGGCCGACGCGGCGATGTATGCGGCGAAGGCGTCCGCGCAATGCGCGTACGTGCGTTACCAGGAATTGCTGGGCGGCGGCATCGGCGCGGATGCGGGCGCCCGCGTGGCGGCGGGCGGCAGCGGCTGACGGCGGGCCGACCCTGCGTGCCGCGCAAACGCGACGAGCCCGTCACGGGACGGGCTCGTCGGAACCGGGCGGACTGCGCGATGCGCGCAGCGGCGGGCTTAGTGGCCGAAGTAGACCGAGTCGCGCGCGTTCTGCACCTTGACTGCCGGTGCGCCGCCCTGGACGACCGGGGCCGGTTGCGCGCCGTAGCCGCTGGCGTCGGCGGCGTGCACGCGCGCTTGCGCGGCCTGGATGTCGGCCGGGTAGTACGGGCTCGACTGGCTCGGCTTGTAGCCGGCGCTTTCGAGCTGGACGAGTTCGTTGCGCACTTGTGCGCGGGTCACGGTGCTTTGGGCGAATGCGCCGAACGAAGCGGACAGGGCAACAGCGGCAACGACTGCGGAAACGAGCGATTTCATGATGACCTCCGATGTTCTATTGAGTTCGCCGGCGACACCATGTCGTAAGCGATTGATTACATCGTAGGCGTCAGCCGATTCAGGGTAAACGTGGATTCCGACGAAAGATCGTTGCGGCCGAGGTAATAATCGCCGCGGAAATTCGATCCGTCCCCGTCCGGCATTGCGGGAATGGCAAACCAACGGCGGGCGGAAGACACGAGGCGCGGCGCGCGGTGTGGTGCCGGCCGGCGGAGCGGGATCGGGGGTCTTGCGCGATCAGACGCCGTCGGCGTCGTCGATTTCCTTGCGCTCGCGGCGTTCCTCGTTGCCGCGGCGGGCCCGCAGGCGCTGGCGCGACAGGACGGCGATCACCTGCTGGGTCGGCGCGCCGGACGGCAGTTCGTTGCGGATGCGATCGGGCACCATCGGCAGGCCCGCGCGCTGCCGGCGCAGGGCCTTCGCGATTGCCCGGCGGCATTCGTCCCCGTGGCAATCCCATTCATCGCGGATTCTCTGGCAATAACGGCATTGTTCCATCGGGACAGTCTAACGCGTCTTGGGGATCGGGGCCGAAGGGGGCGCGGACCGTGACCGGGCCGGCGGGCGGCCGACGTCATTTCGCGTGCGCGTGCGGGCTGTCGGCCGGTGCGACGGGCGAGGCCGCGTGCCGGAAGACGCCCGACTTCCAGATCATCTGGGACGCGGCCACGAGCACGAACAGCAGGACGACCATCCGGAATACACGCGGCGACATCTTGTCCCGCAGCGGGCGAATGAGCCACATGCCGGCGATGGCGGGCAGGCTCGCCGCGGCGGAAATCGCGAGGTCGGCGGCGCTCGCGTGCGCGGCGCCGCTGAACGTCGTGATCAGCGTGACGATCGACACCACGAGGATGATCGCGATCTGCTTCGTGAACGCGCGGCCGGTCGCGCCGGATGAAATCAGGTAGGTGGCGAGCAGCGGCCCCGGCACCGACGCGATGCTCTCCATCAGCGCCGCGCCGAACCCGAGCGCGAAGCCGACCGGCTTTTGCCATGCCTCCGGCAGGTTCAGCTTCGGCGCGCTCAGCATCAGCGCCGCGGCGACGATCAGCAGCGCGCCCGACGCGGCCTGTGCGTGGCCCGCGTTCAGTGACAGGAGAATCGCGACGCCGACGACGTTGCCGAGCACGGTGCCGGCGATCGGTGCGGCGATCTTGCGCGCGGTCGCCAGTACCTCGCCGCCTTCCAGCGCCTGCGGGATGTTGCCGAGGATGATCGGCATCGACAGCAGCAGCACCGCGTGACGGATCGGCAGGAACTGGCTCAGGATCGGCATCGCCACCAGCGGAACGCCGATGCCCGTGATTCCCTTGACCATCCCGCCGAGCAGCAGCGCGACGGCGATGCCGATCAGGTCGAGCAGCGCGAGCCCGTGCAGGCTGGACACCAATACACCTTCAGTCAGATCGAGATGAGTCATCGGGAGCAGGTCGGGACATGAGCGGCGGCGGGGCGGTCGACGGCACCCGTTGCCGATGCGTGCGACGGCGCACGCCGTTGTCTGGTTTTAGGTCGAACCGGTCGCCCGTTGCATCGTCCGCCGTCGGCATTCGACACGGTTCGAGGCTGAATCTTACCCGAGCGCGGCGCGGGGCATCGGGCGTGGTCGAGGGCGCGCGTTCGTCGAAGGTCGTTGAGGCGATTCGATGCAATTCATGATGCACGGCCCTATCATGTGAAAAATACATGGACCGAAACAAGGAGGCGAAATGACGCTTGCGCAGTTGCAGGCCCTGGCGGCCGTGGTCGAACTCGGCTCGCTGACGGCCGCGGCCGAGCGGCTCAGTCGCAGTCAATCCGCGATCAGTCATGCGTTGACCGAACTGGAGGACATCACCGAGGTCAAGCTGCTGTTGCGCGACCGGCAGCCGGTCGTCCTGACTGCCGCCGGCGAACGCCTGTGGCCGTACGTGCAGAACGTGGTTCGCGAGGCACAGACGCTGCGCCAGCAGTTCGGCCTGTCGCGCGGCAAGCTCGAAGGGCGGCTGGTGGTCGCGTCGCTGCCGAGTGTTTCGCTCGCATTCGTCGTGCCCGCGCTCGAGGCGTTGAAGGCGGCGCATGAGGGCGTGACGGCGGTACTGCTCGAAGGCACGGACGCGGAGGTCGAAGGATGGCTCGACGACGGCACCGCCGACGTCGGCGTGGTCGCGGGCACGAAGACCTTCGCGAACAATCTGCCGTTGCTCGACGAGGATTTCGTCGCGGTGGCGGCGGACGGCATGTTCGACGGCCGCAAGAGCATATCCGCGAAACGGTTGTCAGCGATGCCGTTCATTTTCTCGAAGGCGGGGTGCGGGCCGCTCATCGCGGACTACTTCGCGCGCAACGGTGCGTCGCTTCGCGCCGCGTTCAACGTGGTCGAGATGCGGACCATCCTGTCGATGGCGGAGGCGGGAATGGGCGTGTCGATCGTCCCGCGCATCACGCTCACCTACACCCGGTTCGGCGGCCAGGTGCTGGCGCTGTCGCCCAGGCTGCACCGTTCCGTGCGGCTGTCGTGGAACGCGACCGGCAACGCGGTCGCAGACGCGTTCGTGAAGCTGGTCGACGCCCAGCGCGCGAAGGCGGGAAAGGCGATTCAGGCGCGCACGAAAAAGGGAAGGTAGCGCATCGGCGGCGCGATGAGGCGATGAAGCGCGCTCATGGGCGACTTGCAGTTTATTCATGCCGGCAGCTGTCGACATGCAATACATTGTGGGTCATTCGCCCTGACTTCACTGCCTCGAAGGAGACCGCCGTGCCGGCCTTGCCCACCCTGATCGCTTTCGGACTCGTGTCGCTCGGCATGGTCCTGACGCCCGGCCCGAACATGATCTACCTGATCTCGCGCTCGATCTGCCAGGGCCGCCGCGCGGGGCTGGTGTCGCTCGGCGGCGTCGCACTGGGGTTCGTGTTCTACATGTTCTGCGCGGCATTCGGCATCACCGCGCTGGTGCTGACCGTGCCGTATGCGTATGACGCGCTGCGTTTCTCCGGTGCGCTGTACCTGTCGTATCTCGCGTGGCAGGCGCTCAAGCCGGGCGGGCGCTCGGCGTTTCAGGTCCGGCAATTGCCGCACGACAGCGGCGCGCGGCTCTTCACGATGGGTTTCGTCACCAACCTCGCGAACCCGAAGATCGCCGTGATGTATCTGTCGCTGCTGCCGCAGTTCATTTCGCCGGGGCACGGCAGCGTGCTCGCGCAATCGCTGGCACTGGGCTGCGTGCAGATCGCGGTCAGCGTCAGCGTCAACGCGCTGATCGCGAGCATGGCCGGCGCGATCGCGGCGTTTTTTGCCGGTCGGCCGGTCTGGGCGCGCGTGCAGCGCTGGTTGATGGGGACCGTGCTGGCCGGACTGGCCGTGCGTATCGCGCTGGAATCGCGAGGCTAGCCGGTTGAACGGCTTGCGGACGCGATGGACGTACCGATGCGCACGCAACCTTCGGATGGCGAACGGATGCAGTCGATCCGCGTGAGGCAGGCCACCGCCCATTCGCCATACCGATAAGCGGACGGCGCGCGTTGCGCGCGATGTCCCGCACGAGCCGCCCCCAACCTCGACCGCCCGCCGCGCGATCGCGCGCCGCGGGCGGCCGCCGCATCAGCGCTCGCGGCGCTTCTTGCTCAGCTCGATCGTCTCGAACAGCTCGTACTGCGCGGTCGGATGCTGATCCGCGCCCGGCGCGTGGTAATAGCGCATCGTGATCGTCGTGTGGCCGCCCGCGTGGCCCGGATCGTGGTCGAACACGGCGATCCCGTAGCCCGTGCCCGTATCGCGGCGTGCGGACCAGATCGCATCCTCGAGCGCATCGGCCGGCTTGCGCACGAACGTGTTCGGCGAGGCGCCCGGCACCGGCCGATTCGGCTTCGTGAAGACCTTGGCCTGTGCAAAGCCGGTCGCCGGGTTTTCGCCGTACACGTCGAGCGGCGCACTGGTGCCGCCGCCGCCGAGAATCAGGTGGATCGTGCCGTGGCTCGTGTCGAACGTCGTGCTGTTCGGATCGGTCGACCCGACCGGACGCGGCTGCAGCGTCTCGACGACTTCGCCGGTCGAGGCATCGACGCCCGCGCGGTGATTGCAGCCGCGCACCGGGTAGCTGCGCTCGTAGTCGTGATCGTGACCGCACAGCACGAGGTCGACGCCATAGCGGTCGAACAGCGGCAGCCATGCCTCGCGAATGCCCTTGTCCGACCCGTTGCCCGTCTTCGACGAACTCAGCGCGTCCTGGTGCATCTGCACGACGATCCAGTCGATGTCGTCGTCGTGCGACGCGTGACGCAGCGTGTGCTCGAGCCAGCGCGTCTGCTCGCCGTTGCTGTAGCCGCGTACGTAGAACGACGTGCCCGGTTCGATCGGCGCGCGGCCGGTGCTCGCGGCCGGCACGAGCGGATTCGGGCCGCCGACGAATGCGGCCGCATCCTGGTACACGACGTCGTCGGCGTCGAGCGAGATGAACAGCACCGAACTCACGCGGAAGCTGTACCAGCGGCCCGGAAAGCGCGTGCCGTTCTCCGGGAGCGTGTAGCGCGCGAGATACGAGTCGAGCCCCTGCGGGCCGTTGTTGAATTCGATCTCGTGATTGCCCGGGCATGGCATCCACGGGCGGTTCGCGGCCGACGTCTGGTTGTTGTTGCCGAAGTCGCGCCACACCTCCGGCTGATGCGCGGGGTTCAGGTTCGCGTAGCAGAGGTCGCCGTTCAGCAGGTGGAACAGCGGCTGGAACTGCTCGACGGCCTGCACCGCGAAGCGGCTTTGCGGCGACGACAGCACCCACGCGCCGTTCGGCGTCGCGAGGTCGCCGTAGCTCGTGAAGCGGAACGGCGCGCGCCCGCGCGGCGCGGTCGTGAAGGTCGCGGCAAACGGCTGCGCGGCGTTGCTGTCGTTGTCGGCCGTTAGTTCATAGCGGTAGCGCGTGTTCGGCTTCAGGCCGTGCACGCGTGCGTGGTACGTGAACACGGTTTCGCCGTTCAGGCCGTCGGTGTAAAGGCGCTGCACGCCGTGCACGGTGCGTGCCGGTTCGCCGTCGGCGACGATCCGCGCGCGCGGATTGACGGCCGGTGCGAGCGACGCCCACGAGATCGCGACTTCCGATGTCGGGTCGCTGCCCCACGTCAGGTGCACCTGCTCGGGCGTGCCGTCCGGGTTCGACGCGGCGGCGCGGGCGGCTGCGAGCCCGCCCGCGGCGGTGGCGAGGCCGGAAACGCCGGCCAGTTTCAGGAAGCCGCGACGCGATACGGAAGCGGCCGGCTCGTTCGACTCGGCGGGGAGGTTTTCCTGGTTCGACATGATCGTATTTTCGTTGAATGACACGCGAGATGAGGAACCGCCCGGCCGTGCGCGAGCGCGTCGGGGGCGTGGGCCGGAAACGAGCGGGATCCCGGTGACACGCATTGTCGAAGGGCAGTTTTGCCGGGTTGTGACAGACGGTAATCGATGCGCGAGCCCGATGCGTCGATGGCGCGCGCGGCGTTGCCGGCGCGGCAGAAATTTATTTGCGTGTGTCGCGACGGATTTTTTCCGCATGCGTCGTTTAACGAACGAACGGCCACCTCCGGCCGGGAAACGATGCTTCGGAGTCTTTCATGAAACTTTCCATTTCATTACGGTTTGCCGCGGGATGCGTGGCCGCGCTGGCGACGTCCGCCGCATTCGCGCAGGCCGTCATCGTCGCACCGGTCGCACCGCCGCCGCCGCGTGTCGAAGTGATGCCGGCGCCGCGCGCGGGCTACGTCTGGGATCAAGGCCACTGGCACTGGCGGCAGGGCCGCTACGTGTGGATTCCGGGGCACTGGCAAGTGGTACGTGCCGGCTATCACTGGGTGCCCGGACAATGGGCCGCGCGCGGTCCCAACTGGCGCTGGGTACCGGGCCACTGGGCGTGACGCGCAGGTCGCCGCGTGGCACGCAGTGCCTGCCCGCGCGGCGGGATTTCCACACAACCTCATCGGCTGAGCCATGCCTTTTCGAACCATACTTGTCCTGACAGCCGCGGCCGTCGTGCTGGCCGGTTGCGTCGTGGTGCCGGCGCGTCCGGTGTATTACCGGCCCGCGCCGGTCGTCGTATATTGATCGCGCCGGTCGGTGGGCGATCGACAGGATCGATATGCCGTTCGAACCGGATCTCGGTGAAATCGATCGGGCCGATCCCCGGCGTGGCGCATCACGTGTCGCCGATGCGCCGGTCCGATGCCTGCAAGGAGAGCACGACGATGAGCTTCAGCCGGACAACGGGCGCAACCGCCGGCAGCATGCGGCGTTCGCACCGCGCATCGCGGAGCGGCCTGCGTTGAGCGATGCCGATCCGGACGCGGAACTCGTCGCGCGGGTGGGCGCGCGCGACGCGTCGGCCGTGCGTGCGCTCGTCGCACGCAAGCTGCCGCGCTTGCTCGCGCTCGCGACGCGCATGCTCGGCGACCGGACCGAAGCCGAAGACGTTGCGCAGGAAACCTTCCTGCGGATCTGGAATCATGCGCCGCGCTGGCGGGATGGCGAAGCGCGCTTCGACACGTGGCTGCATCGCGTCGTGCTGAACCTGTGCTACGACCGTTTGCGCGGACGGCGCGAGGAGCCGGTCGACGCGGTGCCCGACGTGCCCGACCCGCAACCCGAGCCGGCCGCGCACGCGGAGTTGCGCTCGCGCGACGCGCGCGTGCGCGAGGCGCTCGCCGCGTTGCCGCCGAGGCAGCGGGAAGCGCTCGTGCTCCAGTACTATCAGGACATGTCGAACGTTGAAGCGGCCAACCTGATGGGCATCACCGTCGATGCGCTGGAAAGCCTGCTCGCGCGCGCAAGGCGCAACCTGCGCGCGCAACTGGCCGGCGACCCACCTAGCGAGGACAAGCGATGACACCCGAACGATTCCGTACCATCGTCGCCGCGTACGGCTCGGATGCGCGGCGCTGGCCGCAAGACGAACGCGCGGCGGCCGAAGCGTGGGCGCAAGCGCATCCGCGTGACGCGCTGGAGGCGCTCGACGATGCCGCCGAGCTCGATGCCTGGCTCATGCAGGACACGGTCGCGCCGCCGACGCCGGCACTCGTCGAACGCATCGTCGCGTCGGCGCCGGCGCCTCGACGTGCGCGGCGTCGGGGCCGGGTGTGGTGGTCGGGCGCGGCGTTCGCGGGTGTCGGGCTGGCCGGCGCGCTGGCGGGCGCGGTGGCCGTGTCGATGCTGATGCTCGGCAGCGCGCCGATCGCGCAACACGAACCGGGCTACCTGACGACGACGTTCGGCGGCCCGAGCATCGACGGAGGCGACGAATGAGTGAACGCGGCTGGAAATTCGTGCTCGTCGGGTCGGTCGTGCTGAACGTGTTCATGCTCGGCGCGATTGGCGGCGGCGCGTATCAGTGGTTCTCGACGCATCCTGACCTGCATGGAATGGGAATGCCCGGACAGCGCACGGCGTTGCGGTTCGCCGCGGACGGATTGTCCGATGCGCGTCAGCGGGCGTTCGCGGCGGCGCTGAAGGCGGCACGCAAGGACGCTCGGGATTTCGCGCGGGAAGGGCGTGACGGGCGGATCACGGTGCTCGATCTGCTGGCCGCGCCGCAGCTTGATCGGCCGGCGATCGATGCGGCGCTCGAACGGACGCGTGCGGCCGATAGCGCGTTGCGAGGGCAAGTCGAGCGCAGTGTCGTCGATTTCGCGGCGACGCTGACGCCGGACGAGCGCGCGAAGTTCGTCGACGGGTTGCGGCGTAGCGGGAACTGGCGCTTGCCGGCGAGATTGCAGAAGCAGCAGGGGGCGGCGGGAAGCGAGTGAGCCGCTCGTCGTCCTGTGACGGCACGGAATGACCGTTCACGCCGATAGCCGTCCCGGGATTATGATGGCCCGATCGACAGCATCTTCCCGATGATTTCACCGCAACGCGAGGCGGCAATCTCGAGCGCCGCGGCAAGGACGAATCATGGATCGAAGCGAAGACTTTATCGTGCGCACCATGTCGGCCGGTGAAGTGGCCTTGTCGGTCGAATGGGCGGCCGCGGAAGGGTGGAATCCCGGTCTGCACGATGCGCATTGTTTCAGGGAAACGGACCCGGCCGGTTTCTTCGTCGGCATCTGGCGCGGCGAGCCGGTCGCTTGCCTTTCGGCGGTTGCTTATGACGAACACTTCGGCTTCATCGGTCTCTACATCGTGAAACCGGCGTTTCGCGGCAAAGGCTTCGGCATGCGCATCTGGCAGCACGGCATGCATTACCTTGGAGAACGAAACATCGGCCTGGACGGTGTCGTTGCCCAGCAGGCGAATTACAGGAAGTCGGGGTTCCGGCTCGCGTATCGCAACATCCGCTATCAGGGGCGCGTGGGCGGCATCGGGTGCGCACATGTGGCGGCAGCGGCCGATGTGCCGTTCGAGCAGTTGCTCGCCTACGATCGTCAGTGTTTTCCGGCGGCGCGCGAGCGTTTCATCTCCGTCTGGATCGCGCAGCCGGATGCAGTTGCGCTCGCAACGATCGACGGGGGACGAGTTGTCGGTTACGGGGTCGTGCGCCGCTGCCATGCGGGCTGCAAGATCGGCCCGCTCTTTGCCGATGACGCCGACGTCGCGACGGGGCTGTTTCGTGCGCTGGCGTCGCGCATGCCCGGCGAGGTGATCGTGCTCGACGTGCCGGAAACGAACCCCGCGGCCGTCGCGCTGGCGGAACGTCACGGCATGTCGAGCGTGTTCGAGACCGCGCGGATGTATACGAAGGAAGCGCCCGCGATTGCGATCGACCGCGTGTTCGGGGTGACGTCTTTCGAGCTGGGGTGATCGTCGGGGGCATGGCTGGCCCCTGACCGGAACCCGGATGCGCTCATGCGTTCGCCGACGTGACGCCAGTTCTGGAAGGTTCTTGAGCCGGCTGCCGTTCGGCCATTCTCGGTCATGCCTCCATAATTCCCAGTGCAATGTATGGCCCTGCGGGCGCCGACCCACCTCAATCGGCACTGATATCTGACAGTCTTTGACCACGAAGCATGGTCGTTCGCTGTAGCCTTAGAGATGGATTCGCAAAGGTCGTTCGACGCCGTAACCATGATCGGCGTGGCGCAATACCCGGTCTCGGTTGTTCCAATCCCTTGGGTTATGCGAGCAACGAAAGTTGCAGCCCCACGAGGCCCTTGTGAAGCCGTCTCTTTTACATGCGCTGCGAGTGCAAGCATCCCTGAGCCGTACGCACCGGTGCCGTCCTGTTCATAAAAAGGTGATCCCCGTGAGGACCATTGCATTGAGCGTGTTGACCTGTCTGGCACTGACCGCCTGCGGGGGCGACGATAGTTCCTTTTCCCCGGCACAGGCCGGGAACGGAGCAGAGTCCACCAACAACGGTCGCATCGGGGGTAGCGACGGCTCTGGCAACAGTACGCAGACGCTGCGCTACGATGCACTGCCGACTGCGGCGGATCAGGCGAGCTTCCTGACGCTGATCAACAACGAAGGCGCAAAGGGCTATCGCTACCTCGGCGACTACTTTTACGACGCCAGCAATGGCGGTTCGCAATCGATCTTCGTGAACGACGGCGCCGCGCAGATATACACCTACCAGTTGCAGGCGACACCGACCAGCATGACGGGCTTTGTCAGCCAGGCCAACGCGCAAGGCGCGAGCGGCTACCGGTTCGAGGGGCCGCTCACGTACGGTTATCTCTATCGCAAGGACGGCGGCTCGTCGGCCACCTACACATACACGACAACGGACCTGTCGACGAACCCGGACGCGTTCGTCGCGCAGGCGAACGGCGAGGGGCAGTCGGGCTACTGGTTCCTGGGCCCGATGGTCGTGGGATCGGAACAGGCGAACGTGTACATGAAGAACAACGCGTCGAACGCGACCTATACATATGATGTAGTGATGCCGACGTCGACCGTCGGCGACTTCATCACGCAGGCCAACAGCGAGGGTGCGAAGGGCTATCGATCGAAGGGCAAGATGCAGTTCGGCCCGTTGCAACCGACTGGCGCGATCAATCTCTCGTGGATCTACATGAAGGACCAAACTCAGTCGGCGACTTTCACGTACCAGTCGGCCGCGGTCCAGGCGACCGGCGCGAGCTTCCTCCAGCAGTTGAATACGTTCGGCGCGCAGGGCAATGCGTATTTCGGCGATCTCCCTCTCGGCATGCCGTCGCCGACGGCATCTTTCTACTTCGAGGCCAGCAACTGCACGGGTTTCCTGTGCACAACGCTGAATCCGCTCACGCAGAACTAAGCAATCGCGGCGGCTGCGTTGAGCGGCTGCTTGTTTTTTCGCAGCCGGGCGAGTGTTGGCGATTCGGTATCCGCCTCGAGTTGGAGATATCCGAATCTAGTGTGACCGGCTAAAAGCGGGCCGCCAGTTCGGCCACAAAGGGACAGTCGCCGGGTCTGCGCGTACAGTCGACGCCGCATGCCCGCAAATCCGTACCGCGCGCCTTCAAGGCCGGAGGCTGCCGGATCAAAACCTGTCGACATCGATCACCGCCTGCGCAAACGCTCGCGGTGCCTCCTGCGGCAGATTGTGGCCAATGCCGCCGGTGAGCGTGCGATGTTCGTATTTGCCAGTGAACTTCGACGCGTACATGCCCGGCGGCACGTGAAAGGCGCCGTTGGCATCGCCCTCCATTGTGATGCTGGGAACGGTGATGGGCGGCGCCGACGCTAGCTGCTGCTCGTATTCGTCGTATTTCGGCTCGCCCGTGGCGAGACCTTGTCGCCAGCGATAGTTGTGGATCGTGATGGCGACATGGTCGGGGTTCTTGAATGCCGGTGCGCTTCGCTCGAAGGTGGCGTCGTCGAAGTTCCATTTCGGAGAGGCTTGTCTCCAGATGAGTTTGATGAAATCGTGTGTGTATTTCTCGTAGCCCGCGCGCCCGCGATCCGTTGCGAAATAGAACTGATACCACCACTGCAACTCGCCCTCCGGTGGCAGCGGCTTCTTTCCCGCCTCCTGATTGCCGATCAGGTAGCCGCTCACCGATACCAGGCCTTTGCATCGCTGCGGCCATAGCACGGCGATGATGTCGGCGGTACGCGCGCCCCAGTCGAACGCGCCGAAGACGGCCTTCTGGATGTTGAGTGCATCCATCAGCGCGATGATGTCGAGCGCGACGGCCGTTGGCTGACCGTTGCGCATGGTCTGGTCCGACAGGAAGGACGTCGTGCCGTAACCGCGCAGATAAGGGACGATCACCCGGTATCCCTTCGCGCCGAGCGCCGGTGCAACGTCGACGAAGCTGTGTATGTCATACGGCCAGCCATGTAGCAGGATGACGGGTGGTCCGTCGGCCGGACCGACCTCGGCGTAGCCGATGTTTAGGAGCCCCGCATTCACCTGCTTGATCGACGTGAACGACGTACGAGCGCCCGGGTGGATTCGCGGAATCGATGGGGTTTTCGAAGATGGATTCTGGGCCTGCGCGGATCGCAGCACTTCGAATTGCGCCGCAACGAGCGCACCGGCCGCCATGCGCGCGAAGCCACGCCGACGTGAGTCAAACTCTTGTGGCATTTTCTTCTCCCTGGTCGATTCGGCTAACGGACGAACGGCTGGACGAGTGTGCCTTCGCAAAATCTTAGTCGATTGGAAAAAGGTTGCAAGCTCAATCGAAACGAACACAAACCCTTCACGATTGCAGGACGCAAGATGGCAATGCGGGTGTCTCATACAAGCGATGCAAGATGAATTGCGCCATCACCGTCGCTGTGCCTGTTCGGATGCTTTTGAATCATCTCAACAATCCGGTACGAGCCGTTACACGTACGACAAACACTCGATAATAGGCAGCTACGCCAAGGCGGCCCCGCGCGCCAGAGCGCTAAGGGGCGGTGCGACGAACTGAACTCTTTCGACACGGCTTTGCCCCTGATTGACAGGGTGTCCTAGTGACCGAGTGTAGCCATCATTCCGGACGAATAGCGCTCGCCAGCTGCAGCGCCGAACGGAGCGGCTGCATCCAGGGCGTTCATCTCGTCCTGGGTCAACGTGATAGCGACTGCGGCGACGTTCTCTTCGAGATACCTGATGCGTCGCGTTCCCGGAATGGGCACCGTTCCGGTAGTCGTCACCCATGCAAGGGCGAGCTGAGACGGCATGACGCCCTTTGCTTCAGCGATCTCGGCGATGCGGTCGACCAACAGTAGATTGGACTGGAGGTTATCTCCCAGGAAGCGTGGATCGAACCGGCGGAAGTCGGTCGGATGCAGGTTGTCCAGATGCTTCAGCGCACCGGTCAAGAAGCCCCGGCCGAGCGGCGAGTAGGAGACGAAACCGATTCCCAGCTCTCGGACGGTCGCCAGCACATCGTTGTGCTCGACGCTACGCTCGAACAGGGAATATTCCATTTGGACGGCCGTGAGCGGATGAACCGCGTGGGCTTTCCGGATCGTCTTTGCCGATGCCTCGGAAAGGCCGAGGTAGCGTATCTTGCCTTCGTGCACGAGGTCGGCTAGCGCGCCGATCGTCACTTCGATCGGCGTTGCTGGATCGATGCGATGCAGGTAGACGAGGTCGATGACGTCGGTCCTCAGGCGTCGCAGCGATCCTTCGACCGACTTTCGGATATCCGACGGATCGCCCGTGACCAAGGGCTTTTCACCGTCCATGGCGAGCTTGCCGTGCTCGGTGAAGCGAAATCCTGCCTTGGTCGACAGGATGACCTTGTCGCGCTTGCCCATAAAGGCCTTGCCGAGAAGCTCCTCGTTCATGAATGGGCCGTAGACCTCCGCCGTATCGAAGAACGTCACACCGAGGTCGAGGGCTCGCATGAGGGTTGCAAGGCCTTCCTGCTCGTCGCTGGGCCCGTAGGTCGTGCTCATTCCCATGCACCCAAGGCCTTGCGCGCTGACCGCCATGCCTTGGCTCCCGAGTGATACCGTTCGCATGTTTTTTCTCCTGGCTATGTTGCCTCAGTGGTTAGTGACAAGGCGCGACTGGTTGTCCCGAGTCGCATCGAATTTGCTCAATCCAGCGTCGCGCCCGTCAGTTGTTCGCTGAGCTGCCACAAACGGCCGGCGGAGATGGGGTCGATGGCACGGGGCCTGACGCCGTGCATTTCAGCGCTCCCGTCGCTGGGAAGCGCAATGGCGATGTCGCAATCGGCGCAGTAGACGCCGCCCATGCCGGCTAGTTGAGGGCTCGTCGCGCACCACACCGAGGTGGCGGCCCCCTGCTCGGGCGTCTTCTTGTTGTTTTCCGGATCAATGACCGGCTTGCCTTCGGCATCGAAGATCTGGCTCGCCTCGATCTCGGCGGGCAGCATGTGGCGGGCTAGCGGGGTGGCAATGCCACCGGGATGGACGGCGAATGCGCGCACGTTCCGGTGGCGGCCAATTGAATCCAGCGCGACAGCGAACAAGGCGTTCGCGGTTTTGGCCTGGCCGTAGGCTATCCATCGGTCGTATTCGCGCCGCTCGAAGTGAGGGTCGTGAAAATCGATACCGGCGCGGCGATGTCCGTAGGAGCTGAGCGCTACGACGCGAGCCCCCTCCGCGCGCACGAGTGCGGGCCATAGCCGGCAGGTGAGTTGGAAATGGCCGAGGTGGTTGGCCGCGAACTGCATTTCGTAGCCGCGCGCATCGCGTGTCAGCGGTGCGGCCATGACTCCAGCGTTGTTGACAAGAATGTCCAGCTTGTCCGTCAGCGACAGTACGCGACTGGCGAATCGGTCTATCGCTGCAGGCTCCAGCAGGTCCATCGCTTCCACGATGACGTCAGGCATGGTCGCGAGGGCTGCTTTAGCCTTGGCTGTATCGCGGGCCGGCACGATGACCCTGGCGCCTGCGGAACGGAATGCGCGGACGGTCTCGATGCCGATACCCGAAGCGCCGCCGGTTACCACGACGGTCTTGTCCGTAAGATTGATGCCACGGATCACCTCGTCGGCGGTCGAGGCGGGGCCGAAGCCTGAACCGATCGGTTTTTGAGGCGTGTGCGTCATACGGTTTCCTCGTTCAATTCTGCGTTTGGGACGCTCCATTGAATCGCAGGGACCGTTCGCGGTGGTAGCGCAATGCCGCCAATTTCTTGCACAATCCTGTCAATTGGTGTTTCCGGAACGGGGGCAATGCCCTGAGGCGTTTGGAGGCAGGCTTGGACCACTTGTACGAACTTCGCGCGCTGGTCGAGCGCCATGGCCAGGAAAGCCCGACTGAAACCGCCGTTGGCGGGCTGACGCTTTATGTCGAGACGGATCCCTCCGTGGTCACCTACGTGGTCCACCGGCCGGTTTTGGCCCTAATCCTGGGCGGCGCAAAACGGACGGTGCTGGGAGGCCGGGTATTCGACATCGTGCCGGGCGACTACGTAGCCGTGTCCGTGGACCTGCCAGCGACAGGGCAGGTCACCCAGGCGCCATACTCCGCCGTCACGCTGGACCTGGACTTAGGCATGCTCGCGAGCTTGATCGCCGAGCCCATGGCGCCTCAGGGAGGCGCCGTCGGCGTGGAGGTCAACCACGCTGGGCCCGATTTGCTCGATGCGATGTGGAGATTGGTCAGGTTGCTCGACCGGCCGGAGGACATTGCAGTCCTTGCGCCCATGATCCGGCGCGAGGTGTTCTGGCGGATTCTGCAAAGCCCGTGTGGCCCCATGGTCCGTCAGATTGCCATGGCGGACAGTCGCCTCTCGCAGGTGAGCCGTGCCATCACATGGCTGCGCACCAATTTTTCGGAGTCGGTGCGGGTCGAGCGCTTGGCTGCGTTGGCAGGGATGAGCGCGGTTTCTTTCCACCGCCATTTCAAGGCCGCAACCGCCATGAGCCCGCTTCAATATCAAAAGCAAATCCGCCTCCAGACCGCTCGCGCCCGACTTTTAGCGCAACAAGGAGATGTCGCAGGCGTCGGCTATAGCGTGGGATATGAAAGCCCGAGTCAATTCAGCCGTGAATACGCACGCCAATTTGGAGTGTCTCCCGCGCGCGACATGGCCCGATTCCACGGGGCAGGAGCGCGCGCCCAATGCGTTGCAGACTAGCGATGCCGTTTCTCTCGTTCGACGCTCCCCCAGGGGCGTCTGGCCCGCAACGAACACCCATCGATAATCAAATTTGCAATGCATGGAATGACGGTGACGATCTGATACCCGCCATTGGAACGCCGAGCGGTCGACCGGCAGCAAGGGCTCGACAACCGACCACCACGCAAATCCACGAAGAACCAAATATTTCGCTCATCCCGCGACGGATTTCCCGCCAGCCACCGTTAAACACGGGTACGCATCGCGAGAGCCCCCGTCATGGACCATCCGAACGACATCTCACCGGCCGCCATCGCGCTGAACCGTTTCGGTCTCGGCGCGCGGCCCGACGAAGCGCCGCCTGTCGATCCGAAGGCCGCGCTGGTCGCCCAGTTCGACCGTTACGACCCGAGGCCGGCCGCATGGGCCGGTGAACCCGACGCGGTCACGCTCGCCACGCGCTTCGCGACGACCCGCAACGCGATGACGAGCGACGACGCGGCGGCCAAGCGTGCGACCGAGCAGTCGATCCGCCGCGACGGCTACGACGCATATCGCAGCGCGGTCGCCGCACGACTGAACGGCGCGCTCGTCACGCCCGCGCCGTTCGTCGAGCGTCTGGTGCATTTCTGGGCGAACCATTTCGCGGTGTCGGTCGACAAGGGGCAGGTGGCCGCGTATGCGGGCGCATTCGAGCGCGATGCGATCCGCCCGCACGTGCTCGGCCGCTTCGAGGACATGCTCGTCGCCGTCGAGCAGCATCCCGCGATGCAGCTGTTCCTCGACCAGGCGCGCTCGGTCGGCCCCGACAGCCCGGCCGCGCTGCGTGCTGAAGCCCGCAATCCGGCGGCGCGACGCGGCCTCAACGAGAACCTCGCGCGCGAAATCATGGAACTGCATACGCTCGGCGTACGGACCGGCTACACCCAAACGGACGTGACGGAATTCGCGCGCGCGCTGACCGGCTGGAGCATCGCGGGCGGACGCGGGCCGCAGCCCGGCGATGCGGCGCCGGGCGCTTTCGTGTTCCGCCCGAAGCTGCACGAGCCGGGCACCCGCACGGTGATGGGACGCACGTACGACCAGCAGGGCGAAGCGCAGGCACGCGCGATCCTGGCCGATCTGGCACGTTCGCCGGCGACGGGCCGGCATATCGCGTTCCAGCTCGCCCGTCATTTCGTCGCCGACAATCCGCCGCCCGCGCTTACCGACCGGCTCGCCCGCGCATTCGAGACGAGCGGCGGCGATTTGCCGACCGTCTACCGTGCGCTGGTCGATGCGCCCGATGCGTGGTCGCCGGTCAATCGGAAGTTCAAGACGCCGTGGGAGTGGGCCGTGTCGTCGCTGCGCGGGCTCGGTTGGCGCGACACGGGCGACCTGAAGGCCGCGCCGCTGCTCGCGCAGCTCGGTCAGCCGGTATGGCGGCCCGGGTCGCCGGCCGGTTACGACGACGTTGCCGCGAGCTGGGCCGCGCCCGACGCGCTGGTGCGCCGCGTCGAGATCGCGCAGCGGCTGGCTGCACGCACGGGCGACCGGCTCGACCCGCGCACGCTCGGCAATACGCTGCTGGCCGGCTCGCTGAGCGCGCCGACGGCGACCGCGCTGTCGCGTGCCGAAAGCGCGACCACGTCGCTCGCGCTGCTGCTCGTGTCGCCCGATTTCCAACGGAGATGAACATGGCCCGATCCTTGACCCGTCGACATTTCCTGAGCGTCGCCGCGGCCGGTGCAGGCGCGATCCTCGTCGCGCCGCGGATCGTGTTCGCGAACGTCGAAACCGACCGGCGCTTTGTATTCGTGATCCAGCGCGGCGCCGCCGACGGGCTGAACATCGTCGTCCCGTATGCGGAACCGGCGTATGCGTCGCTGCGCGGCCCGCTGGCGATCGACGCTGCAGCGGCGACGCGCATCGACGGCACGTTCGCGCTCCATCCGTCGCTCGTGCAGACGGCGCAGATGTTTCGCGACAAGCAGGCGCTGTTCGTCCACGCGATCGCGTCGCCGTATCGCGACCGCTCGCATTTCGACGGCCAGAACGTTCTGGAGACGGGCGGGCGCGCGCCGTACCAGGTGAGGGACGGCTGGCTGAACCGGCTCGCCGCGATGTTGCCGGCGACGCGCGACCGCGCGATCGCGTTCGCGCCGACGGTGCCGCTCGCGTTGCGCGGCAGCGTGCAGGCCGCGTCGTATGCGGCGTCCGGTCTGCCGGCCGCACCGGACGACCTGCTCGCGCGCGTATCGGCGCTTTACGAGGCCGACGCGCAGCTCGGGCCGCTGTGGCAGTCGGCGATGGCCGCGCGGGGCCTCGCCGGCGATGCGCATGCGCGCCAGGATCCGGCGGGCGTCGGCAAGCTTGCGGCGACGTTTCTCGCGCGCGACGACGGCCCGCGGATCGCGATGATCGAGACGGGCGGCTGGGACACGCACAGCGCGCAGAACGCGCGGCTCGCGAATCAGCTGAAGGCACTCGACACGATGCTCGCCGCGTTGCGCGACGGACTCGGGCCCGTGTGGCAGCAGACCACGGTGCTCGTCGCGACCGAGTTCGGCCGCACCGCCGCCGCGAACGGCACGGGCGGCACCGATCACGGGCAGGCGTCGGTCGCGATGCTGGCGGGCGGGGCGGTCGCGGGCGGGCGCGTGATCGCCGACTGGCCCGGCTTGCGGCCGGGCGACTTGTACGAAGGGCGCGACCTGAAGCCGACCGCGTCGCTCGATGCGCTGATCGCGGGCGCGGCCGCCGAAAGCCTGCGGCTCGATCCCGGCCATATCGCGGTCACGCTGTTCGCGCAAAGCGGCGCGACGCGGCCGATGACGGGCCTCGTTCGCGCAACCGCGTGACGCGCGAGCCGATGACATATGACACAACAGGGAGAATCGATGATGAAGATCCGATCCGTATCGCTCGCCGTGGTGGCGACGATGAGTGCCGTGCTGATGTCCGCCTGCGTGGTGGAACCGGCTCGGCCGCCGCAGCCCGCGCCGGTCGTCGAGGTGGCGCCGCCGCCGCCCGCGCCCGGTTATCGCTGGGCGAAGGGCCATTACCGCTGGGCCGGCAACCACTGGGCGTGGGTGCCCGGACATTGGGTGGCCGTGTATTGAAGCGCGCGCACGGCGCGTCGCTCACCAACCGATCCGATGCTTCTCCTCGGTTTCGCTGTGCCGCCAGTCGTCGTCCGCGTGCAGATACTGGCTCGTCGTCGTCAGCGACACGTGCCCGAGGTTGTCGCGCACGAGCCGCAGGTCGACGCGGCCATCGGCCATGTGCGAGCCCGCACTGTGGCGCAGCCAGTGCGCGGATGCCTGTTCGAGCACGCGCGCCTGTTCCTCGCCTCCATTCCCTTGCGCTCGCAACCGATCGGCCGCGAACCGGAACACCTGCTTCACGATCCGGTGCAGCGCCGCGCGTGTGAGCGGCTTGCGCGTGCGATTGGCCGGCAGCACGAGCGGCGTGGGTTCGCCGTCGGCCGGCTGCGCGGGCAGGCCATGCGCGCGCCGGTAGCGCGCGAGCTCGGCCATCATCTCGGCGGTGGCCGGCACGAGCCGCTGCCGGCCGCCTTTGCCGGTCACGTCGAGCCACCAGCGGTCGCGCCCGTTCGCATCGCGCCGTGCAAAGAAGTGTCCCATCGTGGTGTCGGCTGCTTCGGTGATGCGCAGCCCGCCGAGATACAGCAGCGTGAACACCCAGCGCGCGCGATCCGCATGGAGGGCGGCGCGCGCGTCGTCGCGCGGCATCGCGGCGATCGCGTCCTTGACCGCCTGCCACAGCGGCGGCCCGAGATGGCGCGTGACGCGCGGCGCGGGCCGTCGTTGCCGCTGCCGGGACAGCGCGAGCGGATTGCCGGCGAGATAGCCGGCCTGCACGAGCCACGAGAACATCACGTTCAGGATCACCATCGCCTGCCGCTGGCTGGCCGCCGACAGCGGGCCGTAGAACGGCCGCCAGCGCGGGTCGCCGCGCGGATGCTTGCGGCCGCCGTTCGCGCACCAGAGTTCGGCGGGCGCGGGAGCGAGCAGGAACTGCCGGTAGCCGACGAGATCCTCGTGCGTGAGCGACGACAGCGGCTTGCCGCACGCGATCACGGCCCACAGCAGCAGGCGTTCGGCTTCCTTGCGGTAATTCTGGAACGTGGTGGGCGTGTCGACGAAGCGCGCGAGCCACGCGCGCACGGCGTCGAGATCATGCGTCGCGGCGATCTGCGGATGCGCGCTGGTCGAGCGGTTGGTGCCCGCGCGTCCGTCGAGCGCGGCCGGCACGGTCAGCGTATCGATCGGCTGCGGCCGCAGCGCGATGCCGGACGGAACGGGTGAGGTCATGCGAAGAGGGGGCGCGGCTCGCCGATGACCGGGCGGGCGCACGCGGCGCGACGAAGCGTACGAGGAAGCGTCGATGGTAATACACGATCGTCATTTGGCGAAACGCAATGAGTGTCCAGTTGGCGCTTATACCGTCTACATCGGTCGTTCAGGCGCGAACCATTTCCTGCTTTCCGGTGTCAGCAGCAGTACTGCGGCGATGAGAAGCAGCGCATGGTTCAATCCGAATCGATAGTGCTGATAGTCGTAGAAGAGCGATGACACGTTCAGCGTCAAAGTGACGATAAGCCGCCATGTTTCGCGCACCTCACCCCAGCGACAACACGCTGTTCAGCAACGTCCGCACGAGCGTCGCCTGCCGCGTGACGCCCGTCTTCGAAAAGATCGCGCGCAGATGCGAGCGCGCGGTGTTCTTGCTGATGTCGAGCTCGTCGGCTGCTTCCTCGAGCGTCGATCCGTTGACGAGCGCGAGCGCCAGGGCGGTCTCGGCCGGCGTGAGGTCGAACAGCTTGCGCACGATGTCGTGCGACGCCTGCGACTTGCGTTCGCCATCGCGGATGAAGATCGCGCACGCGGGCCGGCGCGGATTGTCCTCCGACCATTCGCTGAGCGGGACCGTGCGGATCAGCACGCCGAGCGGCGGCTTGCCGGACGGGCGCGGCACGGCGATCGCCTGCGCGACCGTCGGCGCGCCGCCCGCGCGCTCCGCGAGCACCTGCCGGATCAGCTTCTGCAGCTTGCGGTTCTCCAGCGGATACGCGGCCTCGAGCGTGCCGCCGCGCACGCGCAGGCCGTCGCATTCGGCGAAGATCTCGTCCGCGACGGAGTTGGTCTTCATGATCGTGCCGCGCTCGTCGAGGATCGCGGTCGCGACGAGCATGCGGTCGATCGTGCTCGCGTACAGCATGCGCTCCGATTCGACCATCCCGAACTTCGCATGCAGGCGCACCGCACGCTTCAGGTGCGGCAGCAGCGCGTTGCAGACGGCCTTGTCGGTCACGGAGAACGCGCGGCCGTGATGCGAGCGGCACACGCGGAACCGGCATTCGATCCCGTCGGGCGTGCGCAGGTCCGCGCCCATCAGGTAGCCGACGTCGAACGGCTCGAGAAACTCGCGATACATCGCGCTGCCGCGCCACACGCCGACGCCGAGCAGTTCGTCGACGGTGACGACGCGATCGCTCGGCAGGTTCACGAACGGATCGAGCGCGTAATAGTAGTTGTTGTACGAGGCGACGCCCGGCAGCGGCGCGCCGTGCCCGGACGCATTGATCATCAGCCCCGTGTGACCGCTGGCGGGCCAGCGCAGGATCATCGTCACGTAGTTCGCGTCCAGGTGCGCGCGGATCCGTTCGAGGGCGCCGCCCCATGGCAAGTCCTCCAGCGGGCCTTCGTAGATGGTCGCGAGCAGCGTGTCGAACTGCTCGAGCGTCAGGCTCGATCGGGCAAGGCTCGGGGGAAGGGCCGGGGGCGCCGTGGTCATCGGGGTTGTCTCCTGTTGCCGCCGCCGGGTCGCGGTGCGCCGGGCGTGCGGGTGCGTGCACGGGCGTATCCGGACCGCCGGCGGCGGCGCGCAGCGGCCTGCACCGGAATACGGTAGCGCGCCGGCGCACGCGCGACATCGCACGAATGAGGGTGGCGGCACGCCGTTGTAAGCAATTCGTGAACTTTCCCGAAACGCCGTTCGTCTAATCGGCCCGCCAACGCTTCCCGAGGAACCCCCGATGATTCGCAAGACCAGAACGCTGCTCGGCGCGGCCATGATCGCAGGCAGCACGCTGCTCGCCGGATGCCAGACCGACGCGGCCGCGACGGACGCGCGCGCGGCTCGCCCGGCCGACGGCCGGCCCGTGACACGGACCGTGTATGTCGCGCCGCAGGCGGCGCGCTGCACGGGCGTCACGCCGATGGACTGCCTGCAGGTGCGCAGCAGCCCGGCGGAGCCGTGGAGCCTGTGGTACGCCGGTATCGAGGGCTTTGCGTACCAGCCCGGCTATCAATATGTGCTGGAAGTCGACGAATACCGCGTCGCGCAGCCGCCGGCCGACGGTTCGTCGATCCGCTGGGTGCTCAAGCGGGTCGTCGAGCGCCGTCAGGTGAACTGACGGCCGGCCGTGCCCGCCCGTGGCGCCGCTTACGCGGACGGGCGCTGCGCGACCGGCCTCGGCGGCGCAGCGGCATCGATCCGCCGGAACACGACGGACGACAGCAGCGTGACCGAGCCCATGCAGACGAACGACAGCACGAAGCCGTTCGCCATCGAGCCCCAATGCGCGGCGAACAGGTTCACGAGCCCGCCGCCGATCGACACGCCGAGCCCCATCGCCAGCATCTGCATCATCGTGAACAGGCTGTTGCCGCTGCCGGCGTCGGCGTGCGACAGGCCCTTCAGCGTCACGGCGTTCATCGCGGCGAACTGCATCGAGTTCGCGGCGCCGAACACGATCAGCAACGCAATCTCCAGTGCCGGCGCGGGCCGTGCCGAGACCAGCGCGAACCCCGCGATCGCGCAGCCGACGATCCCCGTGTTCACGATCAGGAACGTCGCATAGCCGAAGCGTTTCGCGAGCGGCGCGATCCAGCGCTTCGCGATCACGCCGGCGATCGCGGCCGGCAGCATCATCATCCCCGACCGCAGCGGCGTATAGCCGAGCTGCACCTGCATCAGCAGCGGCAGCATGAACGGCACGGCGCTCGTGCCGATCCGGCACAGCAGGTTGCCGAGCAGCCCCGCACCGAAGTTCGGCTCGCGGAACAATCCGAGCCGGAACAGCGGCTGCGCACGGCGCCGCGCATGGGGCAGGTACGCGAGCGCGCTCGCCACGCCCAGCACGGCGAGCCCGATGGCCCAGCCGCTGCGGTGCGCGGGCATCGGCGGATCGATCGCGAGCGACAGTGCGATCATCGCGACCGACAGCAGCGCGCAGCCGACGAAGTCGAACGGCGGCGGCTGCATTGCCTGATCGTGCGGCAGGAAGCGCTGCACCGCGAGGAAGCCGACCATGCCGACCGGCACGTTGACGATGAACACCCAGTGCCAGGAAATCGCCTGCGTGAGCCAGCCGCCGAGCGTCGGCCCGACGATCGGGCCGAGCTGCGCGGCGATCGACACGAACGCGATCGCCGCGACGTACCGTTCGCCCGGCACGCGGCGCAACACCGCGAGCCGCCCGATCGGCAGCAGCATCGAGCCGCCGATGCCCTGCACGGCGCGCGCGACGACGAGCTGGCCGAGCGTGTGCGACGCCGCGCAGCCGATCGACGCGAGCGAGAACACCAGGATGGCGAGCGAGAACACGCGGCGCGTGCCGAACCGGTCGGCGAGCCAGCCGGACGCCGGCGTGAGCATCGCCATCGTCAGCGTGTAGACGACCACGACCGGCTGCATCGCGAGCGGCGACGCATGCAGGCTTTGCGCGATCGACGGCAGCGCGGTGTTGACGATCGTCGTGTCGAGCGACTGCATGAAGAACGCGGCGGCGACGATCCACAGCAGCGCGGAGTGTGAGGGTTCGCGGGACATGACGAAACGGCGAGTGCGGCGACCGGCGCGGCGGCGACGTGACGGGCGACGCGGCCCGGCAGGCTCGCGCCGGCGCACGGCCGGTCTTCAAGCGTTCGATGGTACCGATTCCGGTGGCCATCGGGAAGCTGCCCGACGGCATTGACCGTCATCGAACGTGCCGATGAAGCGGCGGGGCGCTCGATCCCGTCTGGCTCATGACCCGACACCGATCGTTCCCGCGGCATCCGGCCGGGTTCCCGCCGGCCGGATCGCGTGGCACGCGCGCCACACGTGGCCGCGTCACGCGGCGCGTTTCTGCGAAATCACCAGCAGCGCGCCGTTGCGGTCCTCCAGCACCGCGCGGTATTCGTGCGGCCCCGCCTGCACCGGCACGCGCACCGACGCGCCGGCCTTCACGACCCGCGCCATCGCCGCGTACAGGTCGTCGTCCTCGTCCACGCGCAGCGTGAGCGCCGCGCGTTCGACGATCTGCTCGTCGCCGGCCACCAGCGCGATCGTCAGCGGGCCGCCGTCGAGCGCGCAATAGCGGTCGCCGTCGCGGAACTTCACGTTCAGGCCGAGCCCGTCGACGAACAGCGGCAAGGCCGTGTCGATGTCGTCGACCGGGTACAGCAGCATCGATACCTTCATTCCCTCTCTCCCTCGTCGTGATGTGTACGGCCGCACCGGGCCGTCGTTCGATGCTAGCGCGCGGTGCCGGCCGCGACGCAGTCTGTTCGGATGACGGTGAAACCCCTCTGTCCCCGCATGCATGCCGTTACTCCAAACAGACGATGCCCGTGCGGGCCCGCGCGCCGACACTCCCATCCGTGGACCGTCGCTATTCGTCCGTATCGTGCGGGCGGCTGCACGACCCCGACTCGTCCAACATACATGGAGACGCACGCAATGAAGTTTTCCCTCATCTACGAAGCCCAGACCACCGACGCATCGCGCGAGGGCGACCACCGGGTGTTCAAGGAGACGGTCGAGCAGGCGCTGCTGGCCGAGCAGGTCGGTTTCGACACGATCTGGTGCGTGGAGCACACGTCGCTGACCAACTATGCGCACATGAGCGCGCCGGAAACCTTCCTTGCGTACCTGGCCGGGCGCACGACGCGCATCGGCCTCGGTCACGGCGTCGTGTGCCTGCCGCCGGCGATGAACCATCCGATCAAGGTGGCCGAGCGCGTCGCGCTGCTCGACATCCTGTCGGGCGGCCGCGTGCATTTCGGCGTCGGCAAGGGCGGCAGCCAGCAGGAAGCGGGCGCGTTCGGCTACGACCTCAACGAACTGCAGCCGATGATCGACGAGTCGATGTACCTGGTCCCGAAGATGTTCGTGCAGGACGAGATCGAGCACGACGGCACGTACATCAAGATTCCGAAGCGTCCGATCCACCCGAAGCCGTTCCAGGATCCGCATCCGCCGATGTATCTCGCCTGCACGAACACCGACGCGCTGCTGCGTGCCGGCCAGCGCGGGATGGGCGCGCTGGTGCTCGGCTTCGGCGGCCCCGACGAAGTCGCGAAGAAGAACGCGATCTATCGCGAGGCATGGGCGAACCGCAAGCCGGAAGACCAGGTCGGCTTCCGCCCGACCCAGCACCTCGCGGCGCTGTGCCCGACGGTCGTGATGGCCGACGGCCAGAAGGCCCGCAAGATCGGCATCCGCGGCCAGCGCTACTTCATGGAATCGCTCGCGTACTGGTACACGGGCGGCGAGCGTCCGGACCCGGCGAAGTGGGGCGACGACCTCGTGCAGGCCGACACCGGCGAGATGGTGATCCGTTCGCGCTTCGCGTCGGAGGAAGTCGTCGTGAACTTCGCCGATCCGGCGCTCGCGATGATGAACCCGAACCACGCGTACGGCACGGTGGACGACTGCATCGGCTACGTGGGTCGCCTGCAGGAAGCGGGCGTCGACGAAGTGCTGTTCCTCTGCCAGATGGGCACGGTCCCGCACGACGCGCAGATGGAGACGATCCGCAACATCGGCGAGCACGTGATCCCGTTTTTCAACAAGGAGAAGGAGCGCGCCTGCGCGTAAGGCGGGCCGGGCCGCGCCGCGCCCGTCGTCCCTTCGGACGATGCGGCGCGGCCGCGCGAGCCCGAGCATCGTCGGCAGGAGCCCTCGCTCGCGGCGCCGGCCGCGACGAACCACTTAGAGAGAGACCGGGATGAGCGCCGCCGCGCGCGCCCCGTATCACAGGAGACATTCGTGCACCGCGACAACGATTCGAACGCACTGGCCGCCACCCTGATCGCCCGGGCCGAGGCGCTGGCGCCGACGCTTGCCGGCCGCGCCGCGCAGGCGGAAGCGCAGGGCCGCATCCCGGCCGAGACGATCGCCGACATGCAGGCCGCCGGCTTCTTCAAGGTGCTGCAGCCGAAGCGCTACGGCGGCTACGAGCTCGATCCGCAGACCTTCTTCGACATCCAGATGGCGCTCGCGCGCGGCTGCATGTCGACGGCATGGGTGTACGGCGTCGTCGGCGTGCACAACTGGCAGCTCGCGCTGTTCGACGAACGCGCGCAGCAGGACGTGTGGGGCAAGGATCCCGCGACGCTGATCGCGTCGACCTACATGCCGGTCGGCCGCGTGACGCCGGTCGAAGGCGGCTTCCGCCTGTCCGGTCACTGGAAGTTCTCGAGCGGCAGCGAACTGTGCGAATGGGTGTTCCTCGGTGCGCTGGTGCCGGCAGCCGAGGCCGGCCAGCCGCCGGAATACCGCACGTTCCTGCTGCCGAAATCCGACTACCGGATCCAGCAGGACTGGGACGTGCTCGGCCTGCGCGCGACCGGCAGCCACGACATCGTCGTCGACGACGTGTTCGTGCCCGCGTATCGCACGCACAAGGCGCTCGACGGGATGATGGGCACGAGCCCGGGCCTGGCCGTCAACGACGCGCCGCTGTTCAAGCTGCCGTTCGCGCAGATCTTCGTGCGCGCGGTGTGCACGTCGTGCATCGGCGCGCTGCAGGGCGCGCTCGACGATTTCACCGGCTATGCGGCCACGCGCGTGTCGGCCAACAGCGGCGCGAAGACGACCGACGATCCGGGCGCGCAGAACGCGTGCGCGAACGCGGCCGTCGCGATCGACGAGATGAAGGTGCTGCTCAAGCGCAATTTCGCAGAACTGATGGCGTCGGTGACGGGCGGGCCGGCCGTGTCGATCGAGCGCCGCGTGCATTTCCGCTACCAGTCCGCGCAGGTCGCCGAGCGCTGCGCGCAGGCCGCGAACGCGCTGCTGCGCTATGCGGGCGGCAACGGCATCTATCACCGCAATCCGCTGGTGCGCCGCTTCCTCGACCTGCACGCGGCCCGCGCGCACTACGCGAACAACGTGGACCGCTTCGGCCAGAACCTCGGCGCCGTGATGCTCGGCCGCGAGAACACGGACTACTTCATCTGACGAGGCCGCGATGAACGACACGCAAGCGCAGCAATACGTGTTCGACGTCGTGGTCGTCGGCTCGGGCGCGGGCGCGCTGCTCGCGGCATGCCGCGCGGCCGACCGCGGGCTGTCCGTCGTCGTGATCGAGAAGACGGCGCTGTACGGCGGCACGTCGGCGATCTCCGGCGGCGGCATCTGGATACCGTGCAACCACCACATCGCGGAACTCGGCGCGACCGATACGCGCGAGGCCGCGCGCCGCTATCTCGATGCGTGCACGGCCGGCGCATCGTCGCGCGAGCGGCTCGACGCGTATCTCGACCAGGCGCCCGCGATGTTGCGTTACCTCGAAACGAAGACACCCGTGCGCTACCAGGCGCTACCGAAGTACGCGGACTATTTCCAGAAGCTGCCGGGCGCGATGCCGGGCTATCGCGCGCTCGATCCGCTGCCGTTCGACGGTGCGCTGCTCGGCGACGAGCTCGACCGGCTGCGTCCGCCGTCGCCCGGCACGCTGATCGGCGGCCGCGTGGCCGTGACGTCGAAGGAGGCGCACACGCTGTTCTCGCGCGGGCCGGGCTTCATGAAGCTCGCGATCGCGCAATTCGGCCGCTACTGGCTCGATGTCGGCGTGCGTCGCCGCACGCGGCGCGACCGGCGCCTGACGCTCGGCAATGCGTTGATCGGCGGGCTGCGCCGCGCGCTGCTCGAGCGCAACGTGCCCGTCTGGCTCGACACGCCGATGCGCGACCTGCTCGACGTCGACGGCCGCGTGACGGGCGTGCGCGCGCAGCGCTTCGGGCAGCCGGTGACGATCGTCGCGCGGCGCGGCGTGATCCTCGGCGCGGGCGGTTTCGAGCGCAACCAGCCGATGCGCGAACGCTACCTGCCGCAACCGACGCAGATGCGATGGAGCGCGACGCCGCCGGCCAACACCGGCGACGCGATCGCCGAAGGCCACCGGCTCGGCGGCGCGCTCGCGCTGATGGAACACGTCTGGGGCGCGCCGACGGTCGGCGTCGCGGGCGAGGAGAAGCAGCGCGCGCTGTTCGTCGAACGCAACCTGCCGGGCTGCGTGATCGTCAACGGCCTCGGCAAGCGCTTCGTCAACGAAGCCGCGCCGTATTCCGAATTCGTGCCGGCGATGTATCGCGACCATGCAAGCACCGGCGCGTGCGTGCCGGCGTGGATGGTGTTCGATGCGCGCTTTCGCCGCAAGTATCCGTGCGGTCCGATCATGCCGGCGCCGATGATGCCCGATTCGCGGATTCCGGACGCGTTTCGCGACGTGCTCGTGACGGCCGACACGATCGATGCGCTCGCCGCGCGGATCGGCGTCGATGCGGCCGGGCTGCACGACACGCTGCGCGACATGGCGCGTTACGCGGCAACCGGTATCGACGAGGCGTTCGGCAAGGGCGACAACCTGTTCGACACGTATTACGGCGATCCGAGGAACCAGCCGAATCCGTGTCTCGGGCCGGTCGACGAGGCGCCGTTCTATGCGGTGCGGATCGACGCGGGCGACATCGGCACGAAGGGCGGGCTCGTCACCGACGCGCACGCGCGCGTGCTGCGCGCCGACGGCGCGCCGGTCGACGGCCTGTACGCGATCGGCAACACCAGTGCATCGGTGATGGGCGCGAGCTACCCCGGCGCGGGCTCGACGCTCGGTCCGGCGATGACCTTCGGGTTCATTGCCGCCGACCACCTGGCCGCGCAAGCGGCCGACGCCGGCGGCCGGTCGGACCGGCCGTCCACGACTGAACTAGACGGAGTCCAATGATGAGCGATCTCACTACCCATCCGCTGCGCACCGACATGCTGCTGGCGATGCGCCGCCTCGCGCGCTCCGTCACGGTCATCAGCAGCGCGCACGACGGCCGGCGCTACTCGATGTCCGCGACGGCGGTCGATTCGCTGTCGACCGAGCCGCCGTCGCTGCTGATCTGCATCAACCGCAATGCGTCGCTGTATCCGCCGCTCGACGCCGGTGCGCCGTTCTGCGTGAACGTGCTGTCGGCACGCCACGAAGGCATCGCGATCGACTGCAGCGGCCGCCTGAAGGGCGAGGCGCGCTTCACGACGGGCGAGTGGCGCACGTCGCCGCTCGGCGTCCCGTATCTGCACGATTCGCAGGCGAGCCTCGTGTGCGAGCAGGACGGCCGTTTCGAATACGGCACGCATACGGTGTTCATCGGGCGAATCCGCGAAGTGCTGATGAGCGGCGACGTCGATCCGCTCGTCTATCTCGACGGCGCATATACGACGCCGGGCGCGCCTGCGAACCGCGCGGCCGCGTGACGGCCGCGTGCTTGACCGCATCGGAAAGAGACGACTCATGACACGCAGACTGAACCGCAATATCGCGAACGATGCGGACACAACGATCATGCGAGCGCTCGTGCCGTTGATCGGTGCTGCGGCAACGCAAGTGCCGAACGCGTTCGCATGCATCGCGCCGGCGCTCGCGTCGAACCCGGCACGGATCCGCGCGGGCGAAACCGGCCGGCATGCGGCCGGTGCGGCATGAGGAGCCGGCGATGAGCGATTCCCGTTTTCACCGGCTGACCGTTGCCGACGTCATTGCCGAAAGCGACGACGCATGCTCGTTCGTGTTCGACGTGCCCGCCGCGTTGCGCGATGCGTTCGCGTACCGGCCCGGCCAGTTCCTGACGCTGAACGTGCCGTGCGCCGACGCGACCGTCGCACGCTGTTACTCGCTGTCGAGCGCGCCGGGCATCGACGCGGCACCGAAGATCACCGTCAAGCGCGTGCGCGACGGCCGTGCGTCGAACTGGCTGTGCGACCGCATCCGTGCGGGCGATGCGCTCGACGTGCTGCCGCCGGCCGGCGTGTTCACGCCGCGCACGCTCGACGGCGACCTGCTGCTGTTCGCGGGCGGCAGCGGCATTACGCCGGTGCTGTCGATCCTGAAATCGGCGCTCGTGCACGGCCGCGGGATGCTGACGCTGATCTATGCGAACCGCGACGAGCGCTCGGTGATTTTCCGCGACGAACTGCGGCAGCTCGCGCACCGCCATCCGGGTCGCCTGCGCGTGATCCACTGGCTCGACAGCGTGCAGGGCGTGCCGCAGCAGCGGCATCTCGAGGAGCTCGCGCGGCCGTTCAGCCAGCAGGAAACGTTCATCTGCGGGCCGGCGATGTTCATGGAGAACGCGCTCGCCGCGATGCTCGGCCTCGGGCTGCCGCGCGCGCGCGTGCATGTCGAGCGCTTCGCGTCGCTGCCCGATGCGCCGGCACAGGGCGACGCGGCGGCATCGTCCGCAGCGACTTCCGCGGCCGACTCCGGCGATGGCGCGGCGATCGAGACGGTGCTCGATGGCGAGGCGTTCGCCTTCGACAGCGCGCCCGGCGAAACGCTGCTCGACGCGATGCTGCGCGCCGGCCTGCCCGCGCCGAATTCCTGCCGGATGGGGCAGTGCGGCGCGTGCATGTGCCGCGTCGAACGCGGAGAGGTGGCGCTCGACGATAACCACGTGCTCGACGACGACGAGATCGCGGCCGGCTGGACGCTCGCCTGCCGCGCGCGGCCCGCGAGCGACGCACTGCGCGTGGTGTTCCCCGATTGAGCCGTGGCGCGCCGGCGGCGCGCGCGGCAACCCTGTTGCGATGCCTATGACGATGGACAACGAAATCCTCACCACGCCCGCGCTGATCGCGCGGGCTGCCGCGCGCCACGGCGCGCATCCGGCGATCGAGTCGGAGCACGGCCGGCTGACCTATGCGGAACTCGACGCGGCGCGTCTCGAGGCGGCGCGCGCGCTGCTCGCGAGCGGCATCGACGCGGGCGACCGGATCGCCGTATGGGCGCCGAACCTGCCGCAATGGATCGTCGCGGCGCTGGCGATCCATACCGTCGGCGCGATTCTCGTGCCGGTCAACACACGGATGAAGGGCATGGAGGTGGGCGGCATCCTGCATGACGGCGGCGCGCGGCTGCTGTTCTGCTGCGGCACCTTCCTCGGCGAATCCTATCCGGCGATGCTCGCGCCGCATCGGCCCGCGACGCTCGAACGCGTCGTCGTGTTCGACGGCGAACCGCCGTCCGGCGCGCGCGACGAAACCTGGAACGCGTTCCTCGCGCGCGGTGCGGCGGTGCCGCTCGCCGCCGTGCGCGAGCGGGAGGCGCAGGTGACACCGGATACGGTGATGGACCTGATGTTCACGTCCGGCACGACGGGCCGCCCGAAGGGCGTGATGACCGCGCACGGCCAGAACCTGCGGGCCGCACAGGCGTGGGCCGCGATCGCCGGCGTGCGCCAGGACGACCGCTATCTGATCGTCAATCCGTTTTTCCATACGTTCGGTTACAAGGCAGGCTGGCTCGCCGCACTGTCGAGCGGTGCGACCGTGCTGCCGCATCTCGTGTTCCAGCCCGCCGACGTTTTGCGGCGCATCGCCGACGAACGCGTGTCGGTGCTGCCCGGCCCGCCGACGCTGTATTACGCGCTGCTCGATGCGCCCGATCGCGCGACGCGCGACCTGTCGTCGCTGCGGATCGCGGTGACGGGCGCGGCCGCGATCGCGCCGAGCCTGATTGAGCGGATGCGCGCGGAGCTCGGCTTCGAGACCGTGCTGACCGGCTACGGGCTGACGGAATCGTGCGGGTTCGCGACGCTGTGCCGGCATGGCGACGACGCGGAGACGGTCGCCTCCACCTCGGGCCGACCGATGCCGGGCGTCGAGTTGCGCATCGCGGGGCAGGACGGCGCGGCGCTCGGGCCGGACGAGACCGGCGAGATCTGGGTGCGCGGCTACAACGTGATGCGCGGCTATTTCAACCAGCCGGACGCGACGCGCGAAACCGTCGACGCGGACGGCTGGCTGCATACCGGCGACCTCGGCTGCGTCGATGCGAACGGCAACCTGAAGATCACCGACCGGATCAAGGACATGTTCATCGTCGGCGGCTTCAACTGCTATCCAGCCGAGATCGAGCGGCTGCTGGCCGCGCACCCGGCGATCGCGCAGGTTGCGCTGGTCGGCGTGCCCGATACGCGGCTCGGCGAAGTCGGGCATGCATACGTCGTGCTGCGTCCCGGCGCGCACACCGACGCCACCGCGCTGAACGACTGGGCGCGCAGCAACATGGCGAACTACAAGGTGCCGCGGCATTTCACGTTCGTCGAGCAACTGCCGACGAGCGCGGCCGGCAAGGTGCTGAAGTACCGGCTGCGCGCGGGCACCGAAGCGGCGGCCTGACCGCCGGCGCGCGATACGTCACCAACGGGATGAACGCATGAACGACAACGGATTTCCGCAGGGCGCGGTGCTCGTGTTCGGCGGCAGCGGCGGGATCGGGCAGGGCGTCGCGCGCGAATTCGCGCGTGCCGGCGTGCCGGTCGCGCTCGGGTATCGCAGCAAGGCCGACGTGGCCGAGCGTGTCGCGCGCGACCTGCGCGGCACGGGTGTCGCGGCCACCACGCATCGCGTGGACGTGACCGATCCCGCGCAGATCGATGCGGCGCTCGCGGCCGCGATCGACGCGCACGGTCACGTGCATACGATCGTGTGGGCGGCCGGCCCGTTCGTGAACCAGCGCCATATCGGCGACATGACGCACGACGACTGGCGGCGCGCGATCGAGGTCGAGACGGTCGGTTTCTTCAATGCGGCGAAGGCCGCGTTGCCGCATTTGCGCGCGTCGGGCGGCGGGTCGTTCGTGACGCTCGGCTCGGCCGGGCATCTGCGCTGGCCGGATCGCGATGGATTGTCGGTCGCGCCGAAGGCGGCGAACGAGGCGCTCGTGAGGGGGCTCGCGCGCGAGGAGGGCCGTCACGAGATCCGCGCGAATTCGATCCTGGTCGGCGTGATCGAGGCCGGGATGTTTCCGGTGCTGCTCGAAAGAGGACAGTTCGACCAGGCGTGGATCGACGAGACGCAGAACATGCTCGCGCTCAAGCGCTGGGGGAAGGCGCACGATATCGGCCGCGCGGCGGTGTTTCTCGCGTCGGATCGCGCGAATTACATCACGGGGCAGCAGTTGAATGTGTCCGGTGGGTACGGGTTGTAGCGGATGCATGGGGCCCGCTCGGGCGAGCGGGCTTGGCAGCGGGATGCTTCAGTTGTCCTGGGCGCTGACGTCGCCGGTTTGCGCAATCTTCGCCAGCACGCGTTTCTGGTATGCGTACCAAGAAGTCAGGCATGCTTTGTCCCGGCAATTCTTCTCGCGAAAATTCCATTGCTTACGCGTTCGTTCGGCAAATGCCGCTTTGTCGATGACGGCGTTTTTTGCCTGCTGGTACGTGGCGGCAAGATCGCGGTCGTCGGCCGCGAGATCCGGATCATGGCAGATCAGAAACTCCGGAATGGACTTCGCCTTGGCACAGTCGAAGCTCGTTTGTTGCAGCGGTGAAGCGGCTACGTTGCTCGCAGACTGGTTTGCTGCCGGATCGGCAGCCGGGGACGTTGATTGTGTCGGAGGCGAGATGATCGCCGGTTGCGGTGCCTGATTCAAGGTTGCGATGCGTTGACCATAGGGTGTCAACTGCCCTGACATCGCGTCTTCGATCATCGCGCCGATCAACGAGTTAGGCACAACCCTGACAGTCTCGGTCTTCAGAACCGAGTCGCCGGCCATCGTTTGCGACTTCGCGAAATTGCACGGAGCTTGGCACGTAATGCGATTCGCTATATTCGGATTGTCCTCGTCTACTAAAAGCAAAATATAACTTCCGTCCCGAAGGCCGACGTAGCGCATCATCACAAGCGCTTTTGCGGCCTTTCCTGCTCGGACGTCATCTTCGCTGAGCGCCGGCTCATACCCGTACGTACCGTCCTGGCTCATTGCGTAATTGTGCGACGGAGGAGCAGGGGTGGGCACGGGTGCCGGGGCGGGCGGGAGTGTGGTGGTGTCGCTTGCCTTAGTCGAGCTAGCTGGCAACGCTTGCGCGCTGCTGTCGGAATGCTTCGAGTCGCAAGCGGCTACCATGCCTGCGGTCAGTAAAAGAAGTGCGATGCGCTTCACGATATCCCCGAGAGTTGACTTGATCTTATTAATTGCTGACGGTCGGTTCAGACATCCGACACATTCCGCTTCGATTGCGATTGAGTTGCGGACCTGCCGGCATTCCGGATCAGCTTTATCTTGGTTGGGCATTGTATCAATGTGGGTCCGCCCTTTTGTAATTCTATAAAGCAGAAAATCAGTGCGCCGCAATGATTCTCGTTCAGCGGTGAGCGTCGCGGATGAATCTCTGTCCGCCAGCATGCGCGTTGACCAGGGCATCGTGGTAGCCGGGTGCGCTTGACGTGACGCATCAAAGCGTTTGAATGCGCGACGACATTCACAGATACCGGTCTCGGTATTCCCCCTGACTCGCACAGCACGCTCCCGCATCCGGATTATCGTCGCGGCCGGCACAAGGTCACACGAATGAAACGCTTTTCGCGTTGCGCGCCGTGTGACGTGGTTGCTCATCGTGCCGAAACGGCATACCGACGGCTCGCCCGTACTTGTCCGGTGCGCATTGCGGTGCTCGCTGCAAGCCGCTCCGGTTATCAGCGTAGCGTCGAAGCCCCGAAAACAGATGCGTTCCTGAAACATTTCCGTCGATTCCCTCCCGCGTAACCCCGCACGTCAGGCCGCGACGCTTGTCCCGCGCCGGTCCGCGCCGCATGGCACACCCCTTGCAGTTAGGCCGGGGCTGCTCGACATAACCGCGATCGATGGCAACCACGAATCGCGGGAGCGGCACGCAACGACATCGAAATATCGGGGATCGGATCGCGCCGCGGGATGACGGCCGGTCGTGTCGGACGCGCGATGCGTCGTATCGGCGACACGAACGGACACCGCACGTGCGATCCGTCAAACAGCAAGCTTGCTTGCAAGATGTCGTGCCGGGGGACCCGCTGCGCGTGGCGGCATGCGCTGCACGCGGCGGGTCGGCTCGCCCGGCACATGTCGGGGAGACGCCCGTGAAAACGACAGTGAACCAATGGGCAGCGCTGGCGATGGTGTTCGCGGCTGGCGCGCACGCGCAGGAAATCTACCTGCAGGGCGGCACGCAAGGCGTCGGCATCGGCGCGGCCGTGAGCTTCAACTCGGTGCTGGGCGCACACGCGGATTTCAATGCGATCAATCTGACGCATGACTTCACCGTGGCCGGCAATCGCTATCAAGACGACATCAAGCTGCGGCAAGGCGGCCTGTATGCGGACATCTTTCCATGGCGCGGCAGCGGCTTTCGCGCGACGATCGGACTGCGCTTCAACGACGACGAAATCCGCGGCGTGTCGGTGCCGACCAACGGCACCTACGTGTTCGCCGGCAAGCGCTACCCGGCGCTGCCCGGGATGTACGCGGTCGCGGAGGCGCGCTATCCGACCGTGATGCCGTATGTCGGGATCGGTTACGGGCATCGGCCGGCGTCGAAAGGGCTCGGCTTCGTCGCCGACATCGGCGTCGCATACGGAATCCCGCGCTGCTCGTACACGCTGTCGCCGGAACTCGCCGCCGCGGCCGGACCGCAGAAGAGCCAGGTCCTGGCCTCCAGCGGCCTCGACGAACTGAACCGGATGATGTCGCGGTATCGCTGGTATCCGGTCCTGCAGATCGGGATCTCGTACCGGTTCTGAGCAGGATGTGCTACTGGATGCGAATCAGCGCGGCGCTCACCGGTGCCACCTTCACGGTCACCTGCCGATTCGCCACGGCAAGCGTCTGCTGCGGCGTGCCGTTCCATGCGCCATTCAGCGCGACCGCTTGCCCGCCGAACGTGATCGGTGTCCCGCCGTTGTAAATGCCCGGATTGGCGAGCTGGGCGCCCGTTGCGTCACCTGACGAAGCGAGCGTCATCACCGTCGCGCGCGACGCCTGCGAACCGAGCGTGACGGTAACGTTTGCGGTGCTCACCGTATCCTTGTTGTTGATGATGACGTAGGTCGCGCCCTGACTGGTCGCGACCGCGAATGCGCTCACGGCCGCCGTGCTCGCGCTCAGCGTCGTATTCAGGAATTCACCTGCGCCGCCGCCCGCGAAGATTTGCGAAAAGAACAGCAGCGCGTAATAGAGCGGCTGCACGGCCGTGACTTCGCCTTGCGAATCGGCGATCGCGGTATAGCTCGCGATCGATCCGTTGTTGTGGAAATTCAGGCCGCTCGCGCCGTACTGCGCATGCGTGAAGATGAAATCGATCGCCCACAGCGCGCTCGCGAACACGTTGCTGACGCCGGCCGGCTTCGTGCTGTTGAAATACGAATTGGTCTCGTCCATCCGGAACGGCACGCCGGCCTTCTGCGCGGCGGACCGCATGCTTTGCAGGGCCGTGACGAGATTCGCATCGGGGTAGGCGAGCATCCCGGCGATCGAGGGCGCGTTTTCGTTGTAGTTGCTGATGTAGTAGTGCTCGGTCAGCAGTGCGATGTTCCTGCCCTGGCTCGCCGCGAACGACTCCGCCCAGCCCGGCGTGTCGCTGGCGGCGGCCGGCCCGCTGAACACGGCGCCGCTGACGGCGCCCGCGATCGCCTGCGCGAACTGGTTCCATCCCGCGATCGTGCCCTGGGCGACGGTGCCGCCGTTCAGGAAGATGCCGTAGGTGATCCCGGCCAGGTTCGGCGTCCTGCTGTCGCCGTATTGATCGGGCTCGTTACCGATCTCGAACGCGAGTAACTGCCCGCCGAGCTGCTGCGACACATACAGCGCTTCGTCGGCCGCTTGCGCCGGCGATGCCACCGAGCCGCGCGCGCCGGCGAAATTGATCCCGTAGATCACTTTCCATGCGGGACATTGCTTGAGGCACGCGACGAATCGCGCCACGTCAATACGCGACACCTGCCCGCGGATCTGCCCCGGCCCGTTGGGCGCCCACGTCATGCGGTCGACGCTGTTCCCGCCGATGCGCAGCACGCCGCCGCCGAGCGCGTTGAGCAGCCCGATCAGGTTCGTGTTGTCTCCGCGGAAGTAGTTGTTGTTGATGTCGGCTTTTTCGAAGCTGAGGCTCGCGAAGTGGGCATCGAGCGCGGCGGTGCCGGACGCGGGCTGCTGCACGGCGAGCGTCAGCGAGACGCCGTCAGGGTGCGGGTCCGGCGGCGGTGCGTCGGACCCGCCGCCGCCGCATGCGGCCAGCATCGATACGGCTGCATACGCGCCAAGGCGAATGAAGTCGCGCCGGTTCATCGCCGCCGACGCCTCGTACAGGTCGGACAGCGAAAGCGGGTTTTTTGTGGTTTTCAATTTGTCATCCTCGTAGGCCGTTATTGATATTTATGAAAGACATTAAACGCCGCCTGCGTAACATACCCGTTACAAGGATCGAAGTCCATGATGCGCGTGTCGAAGTTTGTCTCGGCGCTTCGCGACGCGTTTCCAGAAAGCCGGCGGAAGGCCGCGGCGCTTGTCCCGACGGGGCAGACGCCATGACGCCGGGTTATCGACGACGATTCCCGGCGAGTGGGTAAATGGTTGATTTCTACGCAGAAGAAATAAGCATTCCGGCCGATTTTTTCAGGCATTCCTGATGTTTCGACCGTAAGAAAGATAATCCGCCGAACCGGTTATTCCGGCCGAGCCACACGCATGTTGTCGCCAATGCCCGCGCGTCGTTGCGGCCACGCTTTACCGACGTCGTTTGCGGCGCCGCAGCAACGCGGCATCGTTTCGCTGTGCGCACCCGCCGCGCCGCGCTCCCGCCCCCCGCCGGCTCTCGTCCCAACAGACGATGTGACGCCATCCCCGACCGGCCAGAATCCTTTCACGAACAACGGAATCTGAACCTGGAGGAGGCCGACATGATCGATGTCCGTGCGCTCGGCTACGTCGTCGTCGAGGCGACCCGCGTCGATGCGTGGCGCCGCTACGCGGAAGACGTGCTGGGCATGCAGGCGCTCGACGCACCCGACGGCGCGCTGTACCTGAAGATGGACGAGCGCGATTTCCGCTACGTGATCGTCCCCGGCGCGACCGACCGCTATTTCGCGTCGGGCTGGGAACTGCCCGACGGCGCCGCGTTCGACGCCGCGCTCGTGGCGTTGCAACGGGCGGGCGTCGAAGCCGTGCGCGCCACGCGCGACGAAGCCGCGCTGCGCCGCGTGCAGGCCATGGCGTGGTGCACCGACCCGTCCGGCAATCGTCACGAGCTGTACTGGGGCGCGCGCTGCGACTTCCGCCGCTTCGTGTCGCCGCTCGGCGTCGCGCGCTTCGTCACCGGCGACATGGGGCTCGGCCACGCGGTGCTGCCCGCGCCGCAGTTCGACGCGACCGACGCATTCGTGCGCGGCGTGCTCGGCTTCGAACTGTCCGACATCTACCGCGTGAAGTTCACGCCGGACCCCGCCGAACCCGAGAAGCGCATCCACTTCATGCACTGCCGCAACGCGCGCCATCACAGCCTCGCGCTGTTCGAGATGGCCGTGCCGTCGGGTTGCGTGCACGTGATGGCCGAAGTCGACTCGATGGACGAGGTCGGCCGCGCGCTCGATCGGGTCGTCGCGCACGACGTGAAGATGTCGGCGACGCTCGGCCGGCACTGCAACGACCAGATGATCTCCTTCTACATGAAGACCCCCGGCGGCTTCGATCTCGAATACGGCTTCGGCGGCCTCACGGTCGACTGGTCGAAGCATGCGGTGTTCGAGGCCACGAAGGTGAGCCAGTGGGGCCACGATTTCAGCATCGGATACCGGTAAGCCAGCACGATGACGATGAAACCTCTCGACAAGACGATGTCCGCGCGCGACGTGGTCGCGCAACTCGCCGACGGCATGACGATCGGCATCGGCGGATGGGGGCCGCGGCGCAAGCCGATGGCGCTGGTGCGCGAGATCGCGCGCTCGAACCTGAAGGACCTGACGGTCGTCGCCTACGGCGGCGCCGACGTCGGCCTGCTGTGCGCGGCGGGCAAGGTGCGCAAGGTGGTGTTCGGCTTCGTGTCGCTGGACGTGATCCCGCTCGAACCGCATTTCCGCCGCGCCCGCGAACAGGGCCGCGTCGACGTGCTCGAACTCGACGAAGGGATGCTGCAGCTCGGCCTGCGCGCGGCCGCCGCGCGGCTGCCGTTCCTGCCGACGCGCGCCGGGCTCGGCACCGCGCTGCTCGATCACGCGCCGGAGCTGCGCACGGTCAGGTCGCCGTACGACGACGGCGAGACGCTGCTCGCGATGCCGGCGCTCGAGCTCGACGTCGCGCTGCTGCACGTGAACGCGGCCGACCGGATGGGCAACACGCGCATCGACGGCCCCGATCCGTTCTTCGACGCGTGGATGGCGCGCGCCGCGCGGCGCTGCTACGTGTCGGCGGAAACGGTCGACGCGTCGCTCGCGACCGAAGACCTCGATGCCGCGAAACGCAACCCGTTCGAGCGCTCGCTCGTCACCGGCGTCGTGCCTGCGCCGGGCGGCGCGCACCCGACATCGTGCGGGCCGGCCTACGGCTGGGACCTGCCGCACCTGCGCGCGTACTGCGCGAGCGCGGAAGACGATGCGAAGACGGCGGCGTACCTGCGCGACGTGGTCGGCCAGGACGAACGCCAGTATCTCGAAGGCGTCGGCGGCCTGCCGCATGTGACGACGCTGCCGTTGCCGATTCTGTAAAGGAGCGCCTGTGAGCGAATCTCTCGACCATTCCCTCGCGGAACTGATGATCGTCGCGTCCGCGCGACTCTGGCGCGACGACGGCGAAGTGCTGGCGACCGGCATCGGCACGGGCCCGCGGCTCGCGGCCGGCCTCGCGCGGCTCGCCTACAACAACGGGCTGATGCTGACCGACGGCGAGGCGTATCTCGTCGAGGAGCCGGTCCCGCTCGGCCCCCGTCCCGACGGCTATCGCGTGAAGGCGAGCGGCTGGATGACCTACGAACGCGTGTTCGACTGCCTGTGGCACGGCCGGCGCCACGCGCTGGTGATGCCGACGCAGATCGACCGCTTCGGCCAGGCGAACATCTCGTGGCTCGGCAATGACTACGCGCGTCCGAAGACGCAGCTGCTCGGCGCGCGCGGCTTCCCCGGCAACTCGACGAATCACGCGAACTCGTTCTTCGTCAGCGGCCACGGCAAGCGCACGTTCGTCGAAGGCGAAGTCGACATGGTCTGCACGGTCGGCTACAACCCGGCGCGCCGGCTGCCCGGCATGAAGACCTTCGTCGACCTGCGCAGCATCGTCACCGACCTGTGCGTGATGGATTTCGGCGGCCCCGATCACGCGATTCGCGTGCGTTCGCTGCATCCGGGCGTGAGCTTCGACGAGGTGCAGGATGCGACCGGCTTCCCGCTGGTTGCCGCACCGGAACTCGGCACGACGGCCGCGCCGAGCGCGGAAGACCTGCGCATCGTGCGTGCGCTCGACCCTCACAACCTGCGCGCGACGATCGTGCGCAACAATCCGGCGCCGCGCCGCGGATGAGGTCCGACATGGAAGCGACCCAGATGACGTTCGGCGACGGTGTCGTCGACTACGCGGTCGAGGACGGCATCGCGACGATCACGATGAACCGTCCCGAGTATCACAACGCGCAGAACTCGAAGATGACGTACGCGCTCGACGCGGCGTTCCGGCGCGCATCGCACGACGACGCGGTGAAGGCGATCGTGCTCGCGGGCGCCGGCAAGCATTTCTCGGCGGGCCACGACATCGGCACGCCGGGCCGCGACATTCACGAGTCGTTCGATCGCGCGTCGCTGTGGTACGACCACGTCGACAAGGAAGGCGGCGAATTCCTCTATGCGCGCGAACAGGAGGTGTACCTCGGGATGTGCCGGCGCTGGCGCGACCTGCCGAAGCCGACCATCGCGATGGTGCACGGCGCATGCATCGCGGGCGGGCTGATGCTCGCGTGGGTATGCGACCTGATCGTCGCGTCGGAGGACGCGTTCTTCGCGGATCCGGTCGTGCGGATGGGCATTCCGGGCGTCGAGTATTTCGCGCATGCGTACGAGCTGAACCCGCGCATCGCGAAGGAGTTCCTGTTCCTCGGCGAGCGGATGCCGGCCGAGCGCGCGTATCAGATGGGCATGGTCAACCGCGTCGTGCCGCGCGAGCGGCTGCGCGACGCGACCTACGCGATCGCCGCGAAGATCGCGACGATGCCGCGGCTCGGCCTCGCGCTGACCAAGCAGGCGCTGAACCACGTCGAGGAACTGCAGGGCAAGCGCGCGGCGATGGACGCGGCCTTCGCATGGCATCACTTCGCGCATGCGCACAACGAGCTCGTCAGCGGCGACCGCCTCGGCGGCTACGACGCGCGCAAGATGGCCAGCTCGCAGCGCAGGCCGGAGCAGGCGGAAGGCGAAGGGCGGACCGATGCGGCAACGGCCGCCGTCAACGGAGCCGCCGCATGAGCACGACGCTGCATACCCCGTTGTGCGACCTGCTCGGCTGCCGCTACCCGATCGTGCAGACCGCGATGGGCTGGGTAGCCGACGCACGGCTCGTCGCGGCCACCGCCAACGCCGGCGGCTTCGGCTTCCTGGCCGGCGCGACGCTCGAACCGGAGCAGGTCGAGGCCGAGATCCTGAAGGTGAAGGCGCTGACCGACAAGCCGTTCGGCATCAACTTCCACATGTTCCAGAAGAACGCCGCGCAGGTGGTCGATCTCGCGATCGAGCATCGGCTGCGCGCGGTCAGCTACGGGCGCGGGCCGGACGCGAAGACGATCCGCCGCTTCAAGGACGCCGGCATCGTCTGCATGCCGACCGTCGGCGCGCCGAAGCACGCGGCGAAGGCGGTCGAGCTCGGCGCGGACATCGTGACGGTGCAGGGCGCGGAAGGCGGCGGCCACACGGGCTCGGTGCCGACCACGCTGCTGTTGCCGAAGGTGCTCGACGCGGTGCGGGTGCCGGTCGTCGCGGCCGGCGGGTTCTTCGACGGGCGCGGGCTGGCTGCCGCGCTCGCGTACGGGGCGGCCGGCATCGCGATGGGCACGCGCTTCCTGATGAGCGCCGAATCGCCGGTGCCGCGCGCGACGCTCGAGCGCTACGTGGCGGTGGGCGATCCGGCGCGGATCCGCGTGTCGGACGCGCTCGACGGGCTACCGCAACGCATGATCGACAACCCGTATCTGCTGAAGCTCGAACGCTTCGGCCCGCTGCGCCGCACGCTGTTCGCGCTGAAGACGGCCGAAGCGTGGCGCCGTCAGAACGGATTGCGCACGACCGACATGCTGGGCCTCGCGATCAAGGCGCTGCGCTCGCACGACTACACGGCGAGCCAGACGCTGATGGCCGCGAACGCACCGTTCCTGATTCAGCGCGCGATCGTCGAGGGGCGGCCGGACGAGGGCGTGCTGCCGAGCGGCCAGGCGGCCGCGATGATCGGCGCGATCGAATCGTGCGACGCGCTGATCGCGCGGATCGTCGCGGAGGCCAGCGAGCGGCTCGACGCGCTGGCCGCGTTGCGCGGCGTGGCGGCGGCCCACGCGGCTTGAAAGACATCACAGGGAGGCAGTGGAGATGACTACATCCAAACAACCGGGCGGCGCGATGCCGTTCCGGATCGAGCGCGCCGACGGCATCGCCGAACTGGTGATCGCCCATCCGCCCGTGAACGCACTCGATGCGCAGGGCTGGCACGCGCTCGCGCGGGCGCTCGATGCGCTCGGCGAGGACGACGACGTGCGCGTGATCGTCGTGCGCGGCGAAGGCCGCGGCTTCTGCGCGGGCGTCGACATCAAGGAGCTGGCCGCGCATCCGGAACGGATCGTGTCGGTCAACGCGGGCAACTACGAGACGTTCCGCGCGGTGCACCGCAACCCGAAGCCGGTGATCGCGGCCGTGCACGGCTTCGTGCTCGGCGGCGGGATCGGCATCTGCGGCGCGGCGGATATCGTCGTCGCGGCCGACTGCGCGCGCTTCGGCGTGCCGGAGATCGACCGTGGCGCGATGGGCGGCGGCGCGCATCTGCAACGACTGTTCGGTGTGCAGAAGGTCCGCGCGATGTACTTCACGGGCGAGATGATCGACGCGGCCGAGGCGTACCGGCTCGGTGCGGTCGAGCAGGTCGTCGCGCGCGATGCGCTGCGCGACGCGGCGCTCGCGATCGCCCGCAAGATCGCGGAAAAGAGCCCGGCGATGGTGCGGCTCGCGAAGGAGGCGCTGAACGGCGTCGAGGACGGCGATCTCGAGGACAAGTACCGCTGGGAGCAGGGCTTCACGCTGCAGGCGTACATGACCAACGACTCGACGGAGGCGCGCGCCGCGTTCGTCGAGAAGCGCGACGCGCATTTCGACGCACGGACCAGCGTCGAGGAGGCACGCGCATGAACCTGACCTATACGCCGCAACAGCAGGCGTTCCGCGCGGAAATCCGCGAATGGCTCGCCGCGCACGTGCCGCGCGAGCGGCTGCCGAGTTTCGACACCGAGGAAGGCTTCACCGCGCACCGCGACTGGGAGCGCACGCTGCATTCGGGCCGCTGGAGCATGGTCACGTGGCCGCGCGAGCTGGGCGGGCGCGGTTGCGACCTGATCGAGTGGCTGATCTTCGAGGAAGAGTACTGGCGCGCCGACGCGCCGATGCGCGTGAACCAGAACGGCATCTTCCTGCTCGGCCCGACGCTGATGGATTTCGGCACGGCGGAGCAGAAGGCGCGCTTCCTGCCGGCGATGGCGGCGGGCGAGCACGTGTGGGCGCAGGGCTGGTCGGAGCCGAACGCGGGCTCGGACATGGCCGCGATCCGCACGACGGCGATCCGCATCGGCGACGAATACGTGCTCAACGGCCAGAAGATCTGGTCGACCCGCGCGGTGTGGGCCGACTGGCTGTTCGGGCTGTTCCGCAGCGATCCCGAATCGTCGCGTCACCACGGGCTCACGTTCCTGATGGTGCCGCTGTCGACGCCGGGCATCACCGTGCGCCCGATTCGCCAGCTGAACGGGCAGACGGGCTTCGCGGAAATCTTCTTCGACGACGTGCGCGTGCCGGTCGAGAACCGCCTCGCGGCCGAAGGCGCGGGCTGGCAGGTCGCGATGGCGACGGCCGGCTTCGAGCGCGGGTTGATGCTGCGTTCGCCCGCGCGTTTCCAGCGCACCGCGCAGGCGCTGCGCGACCTGTATCTCGCGCACCGCGACAGCGCGGATCGCGACCCGACGCTGCGCGAACGCGTGGTCGGCGCATGGATGGATGCGCAGGCGTACGCGTTGTCGACCTACGCGACCGCGAGCCGGCTGTTGAAGGGCGGCCATATCGGCGCGGAGTCGAGCACCAACAAGGTGTTCTGGTCGGAGCTCGACCTGCGGATGCACCAGACCGCGCTCGACATTCTCGGCGCGCACGGCGAGGTCGTCCCGCAGACGGCCGCGCAGCACGCGACGCTCGGCCACTGGCTCGACGGCTTCCTGTTCGCGCAGGCCGGCCCGATCTACGCGGGCACCAACGAGATCCAGCGCAACATCGTCGCCGAACGGATGCTCGGCATGCCGCGCGCGTAAGCGCGTCGGCGCCAACCTCACTGAACGGACATCGTATGGATTTCGTATTCGATGAAGACCAGGAGGCGCTCGCGGACAGCGTGAAGCGCCTGCTGATGACCGAGATGACCCCGGAGCTGATCCGCGAGCTATGGGCCACGCCGACGGGCCGCTCCGACGCGCTGTGGTCGCTGTTCGCGTCGCAGGGGCTGACCGCCGTGTCGGTGCCCGAGGCGCACGGCGGTCTCGGCCTGACCGAAGTGGAATGGGCGCTGCTCGCGCAGACCTACGGCTACTTCGGCAGCCCCGAGCCGTTGCTCGACACCGCGCTCGTGTCGGCCGGCGTGCTCGCGCGGCTGCCCGCCGCCGACTGGCGCGACGCGCTGCTGCGCGACATCGCCGAAGGGCGCGCGCGCGTCGCGCTCGTGCATCCGGTGAACCCGTATGCGGCCGACGTGCACGTCGCGCAAGCGCTGCTGTGCGAGCACCGCGGCGAGCTGCACCGCGTGAATCCCGCGCAGTGCGCGTGGCGCGCGGTCGACAGCGTCGACCCGTCGCGGCGCCTGTTCACGCTCGACTGGGAGCCGTCGGCGGCCACGCGCATCGCGAGCGCCGACGAAGCCGCGCCGCTGCTCGATCGCGCGCTCGACCACGGCGCGTTCGCGGTCGCGGCGCAACTGCTCGGGCTCACGCAGCGCGTGCTCGACGTCGCGATCGACTACAGCGCGCAGCGCAAGCAGTTCGGCAAGGCGATCGGCTCATACCAGGCGCTCAAGCATCTGCTCGCCGACGTCGCGATTCGCTACGAGTTCGCGCGGCCGGTGGTGACGCGCGCGGCCCGGGCGATCGCCGACGATCACCCGCAGCGCGCGGTGCTGGTGTCGCACGCGAAGCTCGCGGCGACCGCCGCCGCGCAACTGGCCGCGCGCCACACGATGCAGGTGCACGGCGCGATCGGCTACACGTGGGAGCTCGACCTGCAGATCTTCATGAAGCGGATCTGGGCGCTCTCCGGCAGCTGGGGCGACAACGCATTCCACAAGGCCCGCGTGGCCGACGCGATCCTCGGCGACGCATTGCCGATCGGCCCCGCGCAGACCTTCGACTTCGAGGAAACCCACCGATGAAACAAGCCTATATCGTCGACGCGCTGCGCACGCCGACCGGCCGCCGCAAGGGCGGGCTCGCGCACGTGCATGCGGCGGACCTCGGCGGCTTCGTGCTCAAGACGCTCGTCGAGCGCAACGCGATCCCGGCCGACGAATACGACGACGTGGTATTCGGCTGCGTCGACACGATCGGCCCGCTCGCCGGCAACATCGCGCGCACCTGCTGGCTCGCGGCCGGGCTGCCGCTCCAGGTGCCGGGCGTGACGGTCGACCGCCAGTGCGGCTCGTCGCAGCAGGCCGTGCACTTCGCCGCGCAGGCCGTGATGAGCGGCGTGCAGGACGTGGTGGTCGCGGGCGGCGTGCAGACGATGACGCAGATCCCGATCTCGTCCGCGATGACGAGCGCAGCGCCGCTCGGCTTCAACGACCCGTTCTCGGGCAGCGCCGGCTGGCGCGCGCGCTTCGGCGACGCGCCGGTGTCGCAGTTCGTCGCCGCGCAGCGGATCGCCGATCACTGGAACCTGTCGCGCGATGCGATGGAGCGCTACGCGCTGGAAAGCCACCGCCGCGCGGTCGCGGCGATCGAGGCAGGCCATTTCAAGCGGGAAATCGTGCCGCTCGAAGGCGTGCGGCACGACGAGACGCCGCGCCCCGACACATCGCTCGAAAAGATGGCGACGCTCGAACCGCTGATGCCGGGCGGCTCGCTGACGGCCGCCGTCGCGAGCCAGACCTGCGATGCGGCCGCCGCGTTGCTGATCGTGTCGGAGGATGCGCTGAAGCGCTACGGGCTCACGCCGCGCGCACGCATTCACCACCTGAGCGTGCTCGGCGACGATCCGCTGTGGATGCTCACCGCGCCGATCCCGGCGACCCGGGCCGCGTTGAAGAAGAGCGGGCTCGACTGGTCGCGGATCGACGTCGTCGAGATGAACGAGGCGTTCGCGTCGGTCGCGCAGGCGTGGCTCGCGGACACGCGCTTCCCGCACGAGAAGACCAACCCGAACGGCGGCGGCATCGCGCTCGGCCACCCGCTCGGCGCGACCGGCGCACGGCTGATGACGACGCTGCTGCACGAACTGGAACGCACCGGCGGTCGTTACGGATTGCAGACGATGTGCGAAGGCGGCGGCCTCGCGAACGTCACGATCATCGAGCGCCTGTGAGCGCGGCACTTTCACGATCCCTCGATCCAGGAGGCACAAGCATGGGAATCTGTAACGGACGCACCGCCATCATCACCGGGGCGGGCGGCGGCCTCGGGCGCGAATACGCGCTCGCGTTCGCGGCCGAAGGCGCGGCGGTCGTCGTCAACGACATCCGTCACGAGGCCGCGCAGGCCGTGTGCGACGAGATCGCACGACGCGGCGGCCGCGCGCTCGCGAATGCCGACGACATCACCCGGATCGACACCGCGCAGCGGATCGTCGATGCCGCGCGCGAAGCGTTCGGCGACGTGCACGTGCTGGTGAACAACGCGGGCATCTGCCGCGACAAGATGTTCACCAGCATGACCGAAACCGACTGGGACGACGTGATGCGCGTGCATTTGCGCGGCCACTTCTGCCTGTCGAGCGTGCTGGCGCGCGTGTGGCGCGACGCCGCGAAGGCCGGTCACGCGGTCGACGCGCGGATCGTCAACACGAGTTCCGGCGCCGGGCTGCAAGGGTCGATCGGCCAGTCGAACTATGGCGCGGCGAAGGCCGGCATCGCGGCGCTCACGCTGATGCAGGCGGCCGAGCTGCAGCGCTACGGCGTGCGCGTGAACGCGCTCGCGCCGGCCGCGCGCACGTCGATGACCGAAGGCGTATTCGCCGACATGATGAAGAAGCCCGAGGACGGCGGCTTCGACTATTTCGATCCGGCCAACGTCGCGCCGCTGGTCGTGTGGCTCGGCAGCGCGCTGTCGGCCGACGTGACGGGCCAGGTGTTCGAGGTCGCGGGCGGGATGATCGCGGTCGCCGAAGGCTGGCGCACCGGCCCGAGCGTCGACCGCGGCGCGCGCTGGGCGCCGGCCGAGGTCGGCCCGGCGGTCGCGCGGCTGATCGCCGACGCGCGTCCCGCGCAGCGCGTGTACGGGAGCTGACGCATGGATCTGGCGCTCACCGACGAACAGGCGATGATCCGCGACGCGGCGGCCGACGTGCTCGCCGAACGCAGCGCGTCCGCCGACGTGCGACGCGCGCTCGAGCAATCGGCCGGCCGCGACGACACGCTGTGGGCCGCGCTCGCGGGCGAGCTCGGCTGGAACGCGCTGTCGCTGCCGGAGGCGGCAGGCGGGATGGGGCTCGGCGCGGTCGAGCAGACGTTGTTGATGGAGCAGCTCGGCCGGCGCGTCGCGTGCGTGCCGTATTTTTCGACCGCGTGCCTGGCCGCGACCGCGCTGGCGAGCTGCTCCGACGTGCCGCTCGCGACGGGCTGGCTCGAGAAGATCGCCGAAGGTGCATGCAGCGCGACGCTGGCCTTGCCGTTCGAGCTTCCCGCCGGTGCCGGGCAGTTGCCGGTCGTCGCGGAAGAAGCAGCGGGCGGCTATGCGTTGTCCGGCACGATCGAACAGGTGATCGACGGCGCGCGCGCCGATCTGCTGCTCATCCCCGCGCGGATCGCGAACGAGGGGCAGTCGATCGGCCTGTTCGCGATCGACGTCGCGACGGCGCCCGGCCTGAGCATCGCGCCGCTCGACACGCTCGACGCGACGCGGCCGATCGCGCGCATCGTCCTCGACGACATCCGCGTGAGCCGCGACGCGCTGTTCGCCGGCGGCACCGTCGCCGCGCGGGTGCTCGAGCGTGCCGCATGGTTCGCGGCGCTGGCGCTGGCCGCCGAACAGCTCGGCGGCGCACAGCACTGCCTCGACCTGACGCTCGACTACACGGGCCAGCGCGTGCAGTTCGGCCGCGCGATCGCGTCGTTCCAGGCCGTCAAGCATCGCTGCGCGCAGATGATGGTGCTGATCGAATCCGCACGCTCGGCGGTGCTCGGCGCGGCGCACGCATGGGATGCGGACGCGGGCGGGGCGGCGCCGGGCGCGGCGTTGCGCGCCGACGTCGCGGCCGCGAAAGCCGCCGCGAACGACGCATATGCGTTCTGCGCGCAGGAAGCGATCCAGCTGCACGGCGGTGTCGGCTTTACGTGGGAATACGACCCGCATCTCTACTTCAAGCGCGCGCAGGCATCGCTCGCGCAGTTCGGCAGCACGCCGCAACTGCTCGAATGGATCGCCCGCCATGCGATCGACGGCGACACGTCGCGGCGCGAGGCGGCACTGGCGTCGCCGCAGGCGTCGATCGCCACGCGTCCGTCCGCCGCGCGCACCGGAGCACTCCAATGAACAGCGAAACGCGCGAACAGCAATTGCGGCACGAAGTCGCCGACTGGGTGCAGTCGCACCTGACCGGCGAATTCGCGTGCCTGAAATACCGCGGCGGCCCCGGCGACGAGGAAGCGTTTCCGGAACTGCGCAAGGCGTGGGAACGGGAACTGGCGCACGGCGGCTGGACCGGCCTCGGCTGGCCGACCGACGTGGGCGGCCGCGGCTTCTCGGTCGCCGAGCAGGTGATCTTCCACGAGGAATATGCGCGTGCCGGCGGCCCGGGCCGGATGGGCCATATCGGCGAAGGGCTGCTCGGGCCGACGCTCGTCGCGTGCGGCACCGACGACCAGCGCGCGCGCTTCCTGCCCGGGATTCTCGCCGGCACGCAGTTCTGGTGCCAGGGCTACTCGGAACCGGGCGCGGGCTCCGATCTCGCGAACGTGCGCACGCGTGCCGAGCAGGACGCCGACGGCACCTGGCGCGTGTTCGGCCAGAAGGTGTGGACGTCGCTCGCGCACGATTCCGACTGGATCTTCGTGCTCGCGCGTACCGATCCGGCATCGAAGGGCAACAAGGGGCTGTCGTTCCTGCTGCTGCCGCTCGACCAGCCGGGCATCGAGATCCGCCCGATCAGGCAGCTCAACGGCGGCGCCGAATTCAACGAAGTGTTCTTCGACGGCGCGCGCGCGGCAGCACGCGACCTGGTCGGCGCGCCGGGCGACGGCTGGCGCATCGCGATGACGCTGCTCGGCTTCGAGCGCGGGATGTCGACGCTCGGCCAGCAGATGCAGTTCGTCCGCGAGCTCGAATGGGTGATCGACGCCGCGCGCGAGTCGGGCGCCGATCGCGACCCGGTGCTGCGCCAGCGGATCGGCCGCGCGTGGGCCGGGCTGCGCGTGATGCGCTACAACGCGCTGCGGATGCTGTCGGGCGCGGACGACGCGAACGGCGCCACCGCGCCGCTGCGCCGCGAGGCGCTGATCTACAAGTATTTCTGGTCGAACTGGCACCGCGACCTCGGCCAGCTCGCGATGGACGCGCTCGGGCCCCGCGCGAACGTGATCGATCCGGCCGACGAGAAGCTCACCCATCTGCAGCGCGTATTCCTGTTCTCCCGTGCGGACACGATCTACGCCGGCACCAACGAAATCCAGCTCAACATCATGGCCGAGCGCGGGCTCGGCATGCCCAGGGAACCACGAGGCACAGCATGACCGAACCCCAGATCCAGAAAGCGCCGGCCTACGTGCCGGGCCACCAGCTGCTCGCCGGCAAATCGGTGCTGATCACGGCCGCCGCCGGCGCCGGCATCGGCTTCGCGGCCGCGCGTCGCTGCGCGGAGGAAGGCTGCCGCGCGCTGTTCATCTCCGACATCCACGAGAAGCGCCTCGAACAGGCCGTGGAGACGCTGCGCGCCGAAACGGGGCTGCGGCAGATCTACGGCCGCCTGTGCAACGTCGCGGTCGAGGATGACGTGCAGGCGCTCGTGGCCGATGCGCAGGACAGGCTCGACGGCGTCGACGTGCTGATCAACAACGCCGGGCTCGGCGGCGCCAAACGCATCGTCGAAATGGACGATGCCGAATGGTCGCGGGTGATCGACATTAGCCTCACCGGGACGTTCCGGATGACGCGCGCGATGCTGCCGCACATGCAGGCCCGCGGCCGCGGCGCGATCGTCAACAACGCATCGGTGCTCGGCTGGCGTGCGCAGGCGGAACAGGCGCACTACGCGGCGGCGAAGGCGGGCGTGATGGCGCTCACGCGCTGCGCGGCGCTCGAGGCGTCGCCTTACGGCGTGCGCATCAACGCGGTCGCGCCGAGCATTGCGATGCACGATTTTCTGAAGAAGTCGGCCCCGGCCGACTTGCTGAATCAACTGGCGTCGCGCGAAGCCTTCGGGCGCGCCGCCGAAGTCTGGGAGGTCGCGAACGTGATGGTGTTCCTTGCAAGCGATTACGCGTCGTACATGACGGGCGAAGTGCTGTCGGTCAGCAGCCAGCACGCATGATGGAGACGACCCTCGACCCCGTGCGCGCGACGCCCCGCGTGTTCGCGCATCCCGCTGAACTCGCGGCGGCCGTCGGCGACACGCTCGGCGCGAGCGCGTGGCTCGCGATCGACCAGATCCGCATCGACGGCTTCGCCGACGCGACGGGCGACCACCAGTGGGTGCACGTCGACCCGGTCCGCGCGAAGGACGGCCCGTTCGGCGCGTGCATCGCGCACGGCTACCTGACGCTGTCGCTCGTCAATCATTTCCTGCCGCAGATCGTGCGCATCGACGGCGCGCGGCTCGGCGTCAACTACGGCTGCGACAGGATCCGCTTCCCGGCGCCGGTGAAGGTCGGCGCGCGCGTGCGCGGCGTCGGCGAGCTGCTGCGCGTCGAGCCGCTCGACGGCGGCGTGCAGGCATGGATTCGCGTGACCGTCGAGATCGAAGGCGACGCGAAACCCGGCTGCGTGGCCGACACGATCAGCCGTTACTACTTCTAGATTCAGAGAGCCAGCTCATGGAAGACGCAGTCATCGTTTCCGTCGCACGCACGCCGATCGGCAAGGCGTTTCGCGGCATGTTCAACGACACAGAGGCGCCCGCGCTGGGCGGCCACGTCGTGCGCACCGCGCTCGAACGCGCGGGCGTCGCGCCGGCCGACGTCGACGACGTGCTGATCGGCTGCGCCGCGCAGCAGGGAACGCAGGGCTACAACATCGGTCGCCTGTCGGCCGCGGCGGCGGGGCTGCCGGCGTCGGTGCCCGGCATGTCGATCGACCGCATGTGTTCGTCGGGCCTGATGTCGATCGCGAGCGCCGCGCGCAGCATCGGCGCGGGCGACGCGCGGATCGTCGTCGCGGGCGGCGTCGAATCGATCTCGCTCACGCAGAACAAGCACAAGAACGTCTACCGCGCGCGTTCGCAGGCCGTGCTCGATCACCAGCCGGCCGCGTACATGGCGATGATGGAAACCGCCGAGATCGTGTCGCGCCGCTACGGGATCTCGCGGGCGGCGCAGGACGAATTCGCGTTGCAGAGCCACCAGCGCACGGCCGACGCACAAGCGGCCGGCCGCTTCGACGCGGAAATCGCGCCGCTCGACGTGACGCGCGGGCTGTTCGACAAGGAAGGCAACCCGACCGGTCACGAGGCCGTGCGCGCGGCGCGCGACGAAGGCGTGCGCGCCGATACGACGGCCGAGCGGCTCGCGGGGCTCAAGCCGTCGTGGAGCGGCGGCAAGGTCGTCGAGCAGGGCGAGTTCGTGACGGCCGGCAACGCGTCGCAGCTGTCGGACGGCGCGGCGGCGGTGGTCGTGATGTCGCGCGACGAGGCCGCGCGTCGCGGGCTCGCGCCGCTCGGCACGTTCCGCGGGCTGGCCGTGGCCGGCTGCGAGCCGGACGAAATGGGCATCGGCCCGGTGTTCGCGATTCCGAAGCTGCTGGCGCGCTTCGGGATGACCGTGCGCGACATCGGGCTGTGGGAGCTGAACGAGGCATTCGCGTGCCAGGCGCTGTATTGCCGCGACACGCTCGGCATTCCCGACGAGCGGCTGAACGTCGACGGCGGCGCGATCGCGTTGGGCCACCCGTTCGGGATGTCGGGCACGCGGATGACGATGCATGCGCTGCTCGAAGGCGCGCGCCGCGGCGTACGGCATGCGGTCGTGACGATGTGCATCGGCGGCGGGATGGGTGCCGCCGCGCTGTTCGAAGTCGGCGCGTAACGGCATGTAACGGCGTTCGACGCAGCCGCACCGGCGGCCGCACCGACAACCCGGTTCGGCCGCCATCCATTCGGAACCATGCGAGGCCGCGGCGACGACCGACGGCCCGGAGACTTGCAGCGGCAGGGCGAGCGCGTCGGCGCGGGCCCGGGCCGCTTGCCAGGACAGGAGACAACCGATGAAACGTACCTTGCCAGGACTCGCGATGTCGGCGCTCGTGCTCGGCGCCGCGCTGTTCGCGTTCTCGCCGCGCCCGCTGCCGGCGTTCCCGGTCACCGCGATCCATGCGGACCGCCTGCAGATCAACGGGCTCGCCCGGGCCGGCACGCGCATCGTCGCGGTCGGCGAGCGCGGCGTGATTCTGCTGAGCGACGATGCGGGCCGCCGCTGGCGGCCGGCGTCGGTCACGCCCGACCAGGGCTCGACGCTCACGCAGGTGAGCTTCGTCACGCCGACGCTCGGCATCGCGGTCGGCCACGACGGCCGGATCGTGCGCAGCGACGATGCGGGCGTGCACTGGCGCGCGGTCCACAGCGACAACGCGCATTCCGATCCGCTGCTGTCCGTCTGGGGCAGGGCGAACGGCCCGCTGTTCGCGGCCGGCAGTTTCGGCCAGCTGCTGCGCTCGGACGACGCCGGGCTCACGTGGCAGCCGCTGAAGACGCCGGCGGGCGACCGCCACCTGAACGCGATCGTCGGCGACGGCCACGGCAATTTGCTGATCGCAGGCGAGAGCGGCACGCTGCTGCGCTCGACCGATAACGGCGTGACCTGGGACAAGCGCCCGTCGCCGTACGCAGGCTCGCTGTTCGGCGCGCTGATGCTCGCGAACGGCGACTGGATCGCGTACGGCATGCGCGGCAACGTGCTGCGCAGTGCCGATCGCGGCACGACCTGGACGCACGTCGACAGCCATGTGCCGGTGTCGTACTTCGGCGCGACCCAGCTTGCCGACGGCGATCTCGTGCTGGTCGGCCAGGGCGGCGCGATCGTCGCATCGCGCGACGGCGGCCTGACCTTCGACGTGCGCAAGCTCGGCGGCGTGCAGAGCCTCGCGGCCGTGCTCGACATGGGCCGGGGCGCGCTGCTGCTCGGCGGCGAGGCCGGCGTCGCGCCGCTCACCGTGTCGCCGTCCTGATGCGCGGCGGCGGCGCTTGGCGCCGCCCGCATCCGTTCGCGTCGCTGCGCCGACCCGTACCGCCCGCATCGTCCGTCCCATCCGTTCCGACCCGAGAAATCCATGAACGACCTGTCACGCCCCACCGAAGCCGTTCCCGCATCGCGCCTCGCCGCGTTCGTCGAGCGCTGCGCCGACACGATCATCCGGCAGCGCCGGCTGCTGATGCTGCTGTGCATCGCGGCGACGCTCGCGCTCGGCCTGTCCGCGACGCGCCTGAAGCTCGATCCGGGCTTCAACAAGATGATTCCGATGCAGCACCCGTACATGCAGGTGTTCGAGCGCTACGCCGGCGCGTTCCCCGGCGCGAACACGATCCTCGTCAGCCTGCGCTGGAAGGGCGACGGCGACATCTACAACCAGACGTTCATGGACGCGCTGCGCCACGCGACCGACGACGTGTTCTTCATCCCCGGCGTGAACCGCTCGCGCGTGTTCTCGCTGTTCACGCCGAACGTCCACTACACCGAAGTGACCGAGGCCGGCTTTCGCGGCGACGTGGTCGTGCCCGGGCAGTTCTCGAGCGCGAACCCGGACGATCTCGCGAAGGTGCGCCGCAACGTCGCGCGTTCCGGGCAGATCGGCCGGCTGGTCGGCAACGACCTGAAGTCGGCGCTGATCCGCGCGGAACTGCGCGAGACCGATCCGGCCACCGGCAAGCGGCTCGACTACAGCGCGGTCGCGCGCCAGCTCGAGGAAATCCGCGCGCGCTACGCAAGGCAGGGCATCGACGTCAACATCATCGGCTTCGCGAAGCTGGTCGGCGACGTCGAGGCAGGAATCGCCGGCGTGATGGCGTTCTTCGCGCTGGCGTTCCTCGTGACGGCCGCGCTGCTGTTCGCCTATACGCGCTCGCTGAAGACCACCGTGCTCGCGCTCGTCGTCGCGCTGCTGCCCGTCGTTTGGCTGCTCGGCGCGCTGCCGCTGCTCGGGCTCGGCATCGACCCGATGTCGATCCTCGTGCCGTTCCTGATCTTCTCGATCGGCGTGTCGCACGCGGTGCAGATGACCAACGCGTGGAAGCAGGCGCTGGTGCGCGGCGCGTCGTCGGTCGAGGCCGCGCGCGACGCGTTCCGCAAGCTGTTCGTGCCGGGCACGGTCGCGCTGCTGACCAACGCGCTCGGCTTCATGGTGATCATGCGGATCAAGATCGACATCGTGCGCGAACTCGGCATCACCGCGTGCCTCGGCGTGCTGCTGATGATCGTCACCAACAAGGTGTTCCTGCCGATCCTGCTGTCGTACACGCGCCTCGAGCGCGGCACGCTCGCGCGTGCCCAGCGCACGGCGGCGGCCGGCGGCAGCGGGAAGTGGTCGCGCTTCGCGGTGTTCGCGCGGCCGGCGCCGGCGCTCGGCGTGTTCGCGGTGGCGCTCGCGCTGCTCGCGTACGGCACGCTCGAGTCGCGCAAGCTGGAGATCGGCGACATCGGCACCGGCGCGCCGGAACTGCGCGCGAACTCGCGCTACAACATCGACAACGCGGCCATCACGCACCAGTACAACATCGGTGTCGACGTGCTGTCGGTGATCGTCGAGACGACCGGTTTCGACGATGCGTGCCTGCATTATCCGGTGATGAGCGCGATCGAGAAGTTCGAGATGAACATGCGCGGCGTGGCCGGCGTGCAGTCGGTGACGAGCGTGTCGTCGCAGGGCAAGGTGTTCATCGCCGCGTTCAACGAAGGCAACCCGCGCTGGGCCGCGCTGCCGCGCTCCAGCGACGGGCTCACGCAGGGCTCCAATGCGTTCGATCCCGACAACGGGATGAACACCGCGAACTGCAAGGCGATCCAGGTGCTGATCTACACGCAGAACCACGAAGGCACGACCATCGCGCACATCGTCGACGAGATCAAGCGCTTCGCGGCCGAGAACCCGACGCCGAACGTCGCGTTCCGGCTCGCGGGCGGCAACGTCGGCGTGATGGCCGCGACCAACGAGGCGGTGGGCGACGCGGAGATCGCGATGCTGCTGTCGATCTTCGGCGCGATCGCGCTGCTCTGCGCGGTCACGTTCCGCTCGTGGCGCGCGGTGCTGTGCATCATCGTGCCGCTCACGCTGGTGTCGATCCTGTGCAACGCGGTGATGGCGCGGCTCGGCATCGGGCTGAAGGTCGCGACGCTGCCGGTGATCACGCTCGGCGTCGGGGTCGGCGTCGACTACGGGATCTACCTGTACGAACGCCTGCAGCACGACATCCGCCACGGCGCGACGCTGCCGGACGCATTCGCCGACGCGATGCGCCAGCGCGGCACTGCGGCGCTGTTCACGGCCGTCACGATGTTCATCGGTGTCGGCACCTGGGCGTTTTCCGCGCTGAAGTTCCAGGTCGACATGGGCGTGCTGCTCGCGTTCATGTTCCTCGTGAACCTGTTCGGCGCGGTGTTCCTGCTGCCCGCGCTGGCCGCATGGCTCGGCGTCGAGCGGGCGGAGCGCCGCGTGTCGCGCGAGCCGCAGCCGGCATCGCCGCCGGCCGCGCCGGCCCCCGCGCTCAAGCCGACGCGCACGCTCGAACCCGGCAATCCGGTGCGCTGAGCGACGCAACCCCGTTACCCCGGTGCGCGGCGGGCCGCCGCGCGTCCCCCAAAGAGGAGTCAACCCACATGTCCGCACGCCCTTACAAGATCGAAGCCCAGCCGCTCGCGCAGCGCTATGCGCGCGGCTGGCACTGCCTCGGGCTCGCCCGCGACTACAAGGACGGCAAGCCGCACACGCTGAACGTCTTCGGCCGCAAGCTCGCCGCGTTCGCCGATTCGACCGGCAAGATCAACGTCGTCGACGCGTATTGCCCGCACATGGGCGCCGACCTGAGCCTCGGCACGGTCGAAGGCGACAATCTCGTCTGCCCGTTCCACGGCTGGGCGTGGAACGGCGACGGGCAGTGCGCGTCGATCCCGTACTGCAAGCGGATTCCGCCGAAGGCGCGCATCGGCGCGTGGCCGACCTGCGAGGAAAACAACCTGCTGTTCGTGTGGAACGACCCGGAAGGCAATGCGCCGCCGCCGGAAGTCGCGATTCCGCGCCTCGACGTGTGCTTCTCCGGCGAATGGTCGGACTGGGTCGTCGACAAGATGGTGATCCAGGCGAACTGCCGCGAGCTGGTCGACAACATCTCGGACGTCGCGCACTTCGCGACCGTGCACCACGCGCCGATCGACTATTTCGCGAACCTGTTCGAGGATCACAAGGCGACGCAGCTGATGGTCGGCCGCAGCGAGAAGCTCGGCGGCGACAGCCTGACCGCGTTGTCGACGTATTTCGGGCCGGCCGTGCACATCACGCAGATGACGGGGCAGAGCGGCGGGCAGCCGATCCATTCGGTGCTGCTGAACTGCCACGTGCCGATCGACATGAACAGCTTCGAGCTGCGCTACGGCGTGATCGTGAAGAAGGTGGCCGGCCTGAGCGACGCGCAGAACATGGAGATCGCGAACGCATATGTGAAGGAAGCGCAGCGCGCGTTCTACGAGGACGTCGACATCTGGCACAGCAAGACGCGCATCGACAACCCGCTGCTGTGCGAAGGCGACGGCCCGCTGTACCAGATGCGCGACTGGTATTCGCAGTTCTACCTGGACGCGGCCGACGTGCGGCCGTCGAGCGTCGCGCGCAAGACGTTCGAAATCAAGATCCGCGACGGTGCGGCGCCGCCGCCGCTGCATCACGTGTTCGAGCCGCGGTGACGGGGCAGTAACGGCGAAGCGCGGCGAAAATAGGGGGCGCATCGTTTCGTGTCCCGATCGCCGCCGACGCCCGCCAGGCAAGGCGCGCGCGCCGCCGCGCGCCTGCAACGCATCGAAAGAGCTTGACGGATCGGCCTGCACCGCGTAGTGTCCGAGACCGAAGTCTTCAAGAAGTTCGATTGCTCATCATTGGCCGCACGGCGTGCGGCAGTCGTTGGTCTCTCCCTCTTTTGATTCTTTCTGTGCCCGTCACGGGGCGCATGTTCAATTATTCGTATTAAGGAAGTATTTGTGGATACCGGTACCGTCAAGTGGTTCAACGAAACCAAGGGCTTTGGTTTCATTTCCCCGGACAACGGCGGCGACGATCTGTTCGCCCATTTCTCGGAAATTCGCGGCACGGGCTTCAAGACCCTGGCCGAAGGCCAGAAGGTCAGCTACGAAGTGAAGCGTGGCCCGAAGGGTCTGCAAGCGTCGAACATCACGCCGCAGTAAGCCGCTTCGGCACCGGCCGTCGAATGACGGCCGCTGCCGGTCGGATTTCGCGCGGAGGCCGGCCCGAGCCGGCGTCCTGCGCGTTTCGACGCACACGACCGATGCATCGCGGAATTCACGATGCATCGGTCGTGTGCTTCCCTCATCCATCGCAGGTCCGTACGACGTGCGATCCAACGCCCTCGCGACGCGCTCGCCGCATCGCCAGCGGCCCATGCTTCAACCCGAGTAGACCGTCGCCATGCCGCACGCGGCGCGGTCCCGACTTTGCGCGGTGCCGATCGCATCGCCGCCACCGACCGCCCGACCGCCGCATTGCGCCGGGCTCCGATTGCAAGACGGGCGCGTCGCCCGTCTGAACGAATTGATCCCCGGCATCCCGCCGGCCGCCGTCCCGTTGCGGGGCACGGCGCCGGTGAGTTCGCCGCGGCCGCGGTCATCACCTTGTCTGGAGGAATTGGTTTGGCAAAAGAAGAACTGCTGGAACTGGACGGAATCGTCGACGAAGTGCTGCCGGACAGCAAATACCGTGTCACGCTGGAAAACGGCGTCGTGGTCGGCGCGTATGCGTCGGGCCGCATGCGCAAGAACCACATCCGCATTCTCGCGGGCGACCGTGTGACGCTGGAACTGTCGGTGTACGACCTGACGAAGGGCCGCATCAACTTCCGCCACAAGGACGCGAATTCGCCGCGTCCGCCGCGCACCGGGCAACCGCGTCGCTGAAGCAGTAGCGATCGGGCAGCGCAACGCCGCACCGATCGAAATCCGTCCGGCCCGTTCATGCGGCCGGGCACACCGGATGGACGGCGCGGTTCGCGCCGTTCGACGGTCGCCGGCGGCGTCGTCACGCCGCGCCGGCTAACCCCGCCTTTACCGGCCGCCGCGCGTGCGCAACGCTCAGGCAGCCGCGTCGCGCAGGAAATCCTCGATGACCATCGCGAAATACGGCGGGCACTCCTGCATCGGGTAATGCCCGCAATTCGGTATGGTCGCGAGTCGCGCGTTCGGGTGCCACGCGAGGAACGTCGCCTGCATCGCCGCTTCGTCGAGCCCCGGGTCCTTGTCGCCGACGATCACCAGGAAGCGCGTGTCGAGCCCGCGGACATCGTCGACGAAATCCGTTCCGGTCAGCATGTCGAGATACGCGAGCCGGCAGGCCGGCGCCACGCGCTCGCGGTTCTGCCGCAGTTTCAGGTCGGCCCAGCGCGCCGACAATCCACCCGTCACGAATCGCATGAGCCGGCGAAACGCATCATCATCGACGGCCGTGCTCGCGAAGAACGCACGCGCGACGACGCGGTTCGCATGCGGCTTTACGTGCGGGTCGGCGCGGTCGTACACTCGTCGGCAATTCGCGGCCCGCGCCGCGCGTGCGGCTTTCAATTCCTTCAGCGTCTTTCAGCGGGCCAACGGCCGTGCCAGCCGGACTTTCGTCGCGCAACGCCAGGAGGCGCCATGAGTGCAGACGCAGCCCCCGCATCCCCATCGGTTCAGGACCGCATCCGGCACGTGTTCGTGTTGATGCTCGAGAACCGCTCCTTCGATCACCTGTTCGCGCTGTCGGGCTACCCCGGCATCGTCGCCGCGTCGCCGGGCAACAGCAACGCGTATGGCGGCGCGGTCTATCCGTTCGGCGGCGGCGCGCCCGACCGGATGCCGACCGATCCGTGCCACGAATTCACCGACGTGCTCGAGCAGCTCTGCGGCGCCGGCGTGCCGTTCGTGAAAGGGCAGGCCTATCCGCCCGTCAACAATTCGGGGTTCGTGTCGAATTACGCGACGTCGCATTCCGAAGGCACGCCGCCGCAGCCGGCCGACGCGGGCAAGATCATGCAGGGCGCCAACGTGCAGATGCAGGCCCCGTCGCTGCACGCGCTCGCGAACGCGTTCGTGCTGTGCGACGCGTGGCACGCATCGATGCCGGGGCCGACCTGGCCGAATCGCTTTTTCCTGCACGGTGCGTCGTCGGCCGGCCTCGATCATTCGCCGACCAGGGAAGAAATGGCCGGGTGGGACGCGTTCGACGGTTTCCCGTATCCGAAGGGTTCGATCTTCGTCGCGCTCGGCGACGACAACTGGCGCATCTACCAGGACCAGACGGGCAATCCGGTCGGCCACGTGCCTCAGGTCGCGTCGCTGAAGGGCATCAGCTTCTTCGACATCGACGACCTCGCGCATTTCGAGGCCGATCTCGCGGCGGGCTATACGGCGCGCTATACGTTCATCGAGCCCGGTTACGGCGACATCGTGCACGGCACCTACCAGAACGGCAGCTCGCAGCATCCGATGGACGGCCTCGCCGGCGGCGACCAGCTCGTCGCGCGCGTGTACAACGCGATCCGCAATTCGCCGGTGTGGAACAGCAGCCTGCTCGTGATCTGCTACGACGAGCACGGCGGCTTCTACGATTCGGTCGGGCCGGGCGCTGCGCCGCCGCCGAACGATGGCGCGGCGGCGACGCTGAACGCGAGCGGCTTCGGGTTCGACGTGTACGGCGTGCGGGTGCCGGCGATCGTGATTTCGCCGTGGGTCGCGGCCGGGCGGGTCGACCATACGGTGTACGACCATGCGTCGGTCGCCGCGACGCTCGAGCGGCTGTTCGACCTGGCGCCGCTGACCGACCGCGACCGTCTCGCGAACGACCTGCTGGGGCTCGTGACGACTACGTGCCGGACGGATTGTCCGCAAAGGATCGGAACATGAGTACGACATTGGACCCGCGCGATGCGCTGCCCGTGCGCGACGGCACTAGCCTGATCGCGTACCTGCACATCCTGAAGAAAGCGCATGCGGCGCTGGTCGGCCATGACAAGGCCCATCAGCGCTTCAGCGAGATCGTGACGCGAGGGCAGGCGCGGCAATACATCGAGGAACTGATGCCGTCGCTGCTGCAGGCGCGCGAAGCGCATCGGCGGCGCAGGCACGGCGGGAAGCATCGGTGAGCGTCGAGGAGGCTGTCATCCTGGTCTTTGGTCGGAGCGATTGCCCATGCCGCCGCGTCATCCAGCGCGTTCGTCGGGCGATTGTGCAACCGGACAAGGTTCTTCCGAGACGGAAAACAGATCGGTCAACGTATCGTCGTTCATCGATATCGTGATTTCGGACAGATGCTTTCCCAATTCCATCGCTTTCTCTTCCATGTCCTCGTTACCCATTGCGATCGAGAGCCTGCAGACTGCCTCGGCGTAGAAAGATAGGACACTTGCGCACAGATAAACCGCGAACGATATTTTTTCGGCTCGCATCGAGCGATAGGCAAGGTCTTGATGTTCTTGCAGGTTGTGCGTCACCATGAAAAGATTGAAAACATCCTCGGCAAGGGTATGAACCGAGTCCGACGCGGGTGTGAAGAGGTCATGGTAGAAGTGTTCGAGGTCGAGTGCCTGAAAGCGTCGGCGTGCATCTGGCCACGGCTTTGCCTTGGCGAGTTCTGGGACGAGTTCTTCTGAGTCTTTCAGGTGTTTCAGCCGGATTTCCGCGATCTTCACGCCATCGTCTCGATTGGCATTCTTTAGATAGTCGTGCCATTTTTTTGCCCGCTCACGAGCACCGAAGAAGTGTTGCTTCAACAACGAAAGCGCGCGCTCGGATGTTGGGTCGTCAAGGACGTAGAGAAAGTTTACCGTGTGCTCGAGCGTAATGCGTGCGATCGCTTCGGCAGCACTGAAACGCTGTTTCTCGATATTGTCGAGCATGGAATCGTTCAGCTCGTCAATGGCTGTAAGAAGCGCGAAGCACTCCACCCGTTTCAGATGCGAGGCGATACCGCTGAACTCGGATTGAATTGCGGTTTCGAGAAGCGTGCTAAGAGATGACAGGTTTTCCCGCAGTGCGGTTAAATTCTGGAAGTGCGCATCGTGCTTGTCAGTATGCTTTCCGAGCCAATCGAGCCATTGGCTTTCCTTGTGATTGTCCATGAATATTGATGTTTTTGGTGAGCTGATGATGACGTGTTGATTAAATCATAATTTTTACGTGTTCGAATACCTGGCATGCGTTCGGAGAATTATGCTTGCCGATCTCCGGGCGCAGTAAATGGAAACGGGGCAGATGCCCCGTTTCTGTCTCCGCGTCGTGCTTTGTGTATTACACGTTACGCCGCCACCTCCCGCGCGCGAACCATCGTCAGCGCCGCATCCTCGATCATGTCCTCCTGCCCGCCGACGAGCCGCTGGCGACCCAGTTCGACGAGGATGTCGCGCGCCGGAATCCCGTATTTCGCTTCCGCACGCTTCGCGAACAGCAGGAACGACGAGTAGACGCCCGCATAGCCGAGCGTCAGCGCATCGCGGTCGAGGCGGATCGGCGCGTCCATGATCGGCACGACGAGATCCTCGGCCACGTCGGAAATCGCGAACACGTCGACGCCCGTCTCGATCCCCATCCGGTCGCACACGGCGACGAACACTTCCATCGGCGTATTGCCCGCGCCCGCGCCGAGGCCGGCCGCGGCCGCGTCGATCCGGTTCGCGCCGGCGGCGACCGCCGCGACCGAATTCGCGACGCCCATCGCGAGGTTGTGATGGCCGTGGAAGCCGAGTTCCGTTTCCGGCTTCAGCGCGGCGCGCACCTGGCCGATCCGCGCGGTCACGTCGTCGGGCAGCATGTGGCCGGCCGAATCGGTGATGTAGATGCAGTTCGCGCCGTACGACTCCATCAGCTTCGCCTGCACGACGAGCTGCTCGGGCGACGACATGTGCGCCATCATCAGGAATCCGACCGTATCGAGTCCGAGCGTGCGCGCCAGGCCGATGTGCTGTTCCGACACGTCCGCTTCGGTGCAGTGCGTGGCGACGCGGATCGTGCCGACGCCGAGTTCGTGCGCCATGCGCAAGTGCTCGACGGTGCCGATGCCCGGCAGCAGCAGCGCCGACACCTTCGCCTGCTTCAGCTCCGGGATCACGGCGCTCAGGTACGCCTCGTCGGTATGCGCGGGAAAACCGTAGTTGACCGATGCGCCGCCGAGCCCGTCGCCGTGCGTGACCTCGATCAGCGGCACGCCGGCCGCATCGAGCCCGCGCGCGATGTTGCGCATCTGGTCGAGCGTGATCTGATGACGTTTCGGGTGCATCCCGTCGCGCAACGACATGTCGTGGACGGTGATCTTCTTGCCTGCAAGTGACATCGTGTGACTCCTCGACTCAAGCGGTGGCGGCCGTCGCGGCCAGCATCTGTTCGGCGAAACGCTCGGCCGTGGCGGCCGCGGCGGCGGTCATGATGTCGAGGTTGCCCGCGTACTTCGGCAGGTAGTCGCCGAGCCCCTCGACTTCCATGAAGACCGACACGCGGTTGCCGTCGAACACTGGGCCGTTCTTCAGCGTGTAGCCGGGCACGTAGCGCTGCACTTCCTTGACCATCGCGTGCACCGACGCGGTGATCGCATCGACGTCGGGCGACCCGTCGGTCAGGCAGTGGATCGTGTCGCGCATGATCAGCGGCGGTTCGGCCGGATTGATCACGATGATCGCCTTGCCCTTGCGGGCGCCGCCGACCTGTTCGATCGCGCCGGACGTCGTGCGCGTGAATTCGTCGATGTTCTTGCGCGTGCCGGGGCCGACCGAGCGCGACGATACCGTTGCGACGATCTCGCCGTACGCGACCGGCTGCACGCGCGACACCGCGTACACCATCGGGATGGTCGCCTGGCCGCCGCAGGTCACCATGTTCACGTTCATCTGCGCGCTGTCGAGGTGCGCGTCGAGGTTCACCGGCGGCACGCAATACGGCCCGATCGCGGCGGGCGTCAGGTCGATCATCTTCACGCCGAGCGCGGTGAGCTTGTCGGAGTTGTCGCGATGCACGTAGGCGGAGGTCGCGTCGAACGCGATGCGGATGTCGTCGCCGGCGACGTGCGGCAGCAACCCGTCGACGCCCTGGTCGGTGGTCTTCAGGCCGAATTCGCGGGCGCGCGCGAGGCCGTCGGATGCCGGATCGACGCCGACCATCCACACGGGTTCGAGCACGGTCGAGCGGCGCAGCTTGTACAGCAGGTCGGTGCCGATGTTGCCGGGCCCGATCAGTGCGCATTTGATTTTCTTCATCAGGTTCGTTCCTTTAGATAAAGCGGACGTCGCAACTGCCGATGCCGGAGATGTGCATCGACAGCGCGTCGCCGGCCGTGACCGGAATCAGTTTCGCGAGCGAGCCGGACAGCACGATCTCGCCGGCAAGCAGCGGCACGTCGTATTCGGCGAGGGTGTTCGCGAGCCACGCGACGGCGTCGGCGGGATGGCCGAGCGCCGCGTCGCCGCGGCCTTGCGCGACGCGCTCGCCGTTCTTCTCGATCGTCATCTGGCACGCGGCGAGGTCGAGCGTGCGCGGGTCGACGCGCGCATCGCCGAGCACGTACACGCCGCACGACGCGTTGTCGGCGACGGTGTCCTCGATGCGGATCGCCCAGTCGCGGATGCGCGAATCGACGATCTCGAAGCAGGGCGCGACGGCGGCCGTCGCGGCGATCACGTCGGTGCGGTCGATGCCGGGGCCGCGCAGGTCGCGCGCGAGGATGAACGCGATTTCGCCTTCGGCGCGCGGCGCGATCAGCGATTCGGTGGCGATCGCCTCGCCGGCCGCGTAGTGCATGCCCGACAGCAGGATGCCGAAATCGGGCTGGCGCACGTTCAGCATGTCCTGCACGGCCTGACTCGTCACGCCGATCTTCTTGCCGACCACCGATTCGCCGCGCTCGACGCGGCGTTCGATGAAGCGTTGCTGGATGCGGTACGCATCGTCGAGGGACAGCCGGCGCGGGCGGCTCGACAGCGGCGCGACCGGTGCGCGTGCGTGCCACGCGGCGTACAGCTCGTCGCCGAGCGTCGTATGCAAGCGGGAAGACATGAAAGGGCCCTCGAATGGAAAAGGCCGCCGTCCCGGGCGGCGTCGGGCGCCGGAGCGCGGCTCCGGCGCGTGGGGCGCGGGCGTGCCGCGCCGGATGCTTAGTTACCCGAACTGCGGATCGCGTCCGGCGAGAAGTACGCTTCGCTGAACTGCGGGCTGCTGTCGAGTTTCGGCATCGGCCCTTCGTTGGTCAGGCGGTCGGCCATGTACGCGCCGGAGATCAGGTCGTGGAAGAACACGACGCCGGGGTAGAACGTCTTCGCGTCGTACGCGTACAGCGTCGTCGCGACGTTGGTGCGCCACAGCTGGCCGCGGGCGTCGTAGTTGTCGGCGAGCAGCGTCATCCACGAATCCTCGTCGATGTACAGGACGCGCTTCGCATACTGATGGCGATAGCCGCTCTTCAGCGTCGCCTGCAGCACCCATACGCGATGCAGCTCGTAGCGGATGTACGACGGGTTCTCGTGGCCCTTGGTCAGCAGGTCCGCATACTTGACCGAGCTGTCCATCGCCTTGTAGTTGTCGTACGGCACGTAGATTTCGCGCTTGCCGACGATCTTCCAGTCGTAGCGGTCGCCGGGGCCGTTGTACAGGCGGTCGTCGTCGACGGTGCGGAAGCCGCCGGGGCCTTGCGGCTGGTCATAGCCGTATTCGGGCGCCTGGCGCACGCGCCGCGTGCCGGGGTTGTACATCCACGTGCGCGACGAGTTGTCGGCGCCGGCCTTGTCCCAGTTCGTGAAGCCGACGATCAGCGAGCCGCGGTCCGACAGCGGCAGCTCCGTCGCGTTGCGGTAGAACGTGCGGTTGTTCAGGTCGCTCTTCACGTCGTACTTGCCGACGTTGCGCGGCGAGTAGATGTCGTAGCGCACCTTGCCCCACGCGATGTTGCCGTCGGAGTACACGACCGCCTGATCGTAGGTCGCCTGCTCGGTGCCGATCGCCGACGAGAAGCGCTGGTTCCACAGCAGCTCGGCGGCCGTCTTCGGAATCGGGTAGGGCACTTGCGGCGGCGCGTTGGTCAGCCCGTTCGCGTCGGGCGTCATCGTCGAGTCGGGCGCGTACGTGCGGATGTCCTTGTAGACGGAATCCGCGTAGCGGAAGTCGCGATGGCTCGGGTAGACGTTGATCTTGAACGTGGCCGGGTAGCGCTTGAACATCGCCTTCTGGCCGTCGGTCAGGTGCTCCGCGTACTGCGCCATGTTCTCCGCGGTGATCGTCGCGACCGGCTTCTCGCTCGCGAACGGATCGGGGTAGCGGCCGCCGCGCTTGTACTGCACGTCGGGCGGCGTGCCGAGCCACTTGCCCGACCACTCCGGCACGCCGCTGTCCTTGCTCGCGGCGCGCACCGCGCCCATCGGCGTGAGCGGGCCGTCGAGCGCCTTCAGGTCGTCCGGCGTGACCTTCGGGAACGACGCCGTCGCGACGAGTGCGCACGCGGCCATCACCGACGCGCGCAGGAGGGGGAGACGAGTTCGTTTCATGACAAATCCTCTTCTTGCTGAGTGACGAGCGGCCGGGCCGCTCAGAAGTGGTAGGTCGCCGTGGCCAGCACGTAGTCCCGATCGGCGAGCGGACGCGTGACGGGATTCGGCGAACCGAGGAACTTCGCGTAGACGAGCGACAGCGACAGGTTGCTCAGGCGCGTGAACGTGACGCCGGCGGTCACGCGGTGGTCGCCCTGGCCCGTCAGCGAGCCGAGCGCGCCGGCCAGCGGCGACGTACCCGCCAGGTCGTGCGTGTACGTGAGCGGCACGTCGAGATCCCAGCCGTTGAACACGTTCTTGTAGCTGAGCGTCCAGGCCAGCTCGAGGGCGAGCGCGTTGCGCGAGTTCGTGAGGGTGGTCGAGCCGTCGACGGCCGAGATGCCGCCCGCGTGCACGTACGTGATTTCACCGACCAGCGACTGTGAATTCGCGAGGAAGCTCGGCCCGATCGAGTAGATGCCGGACAGGTTGAGCTGCGTGACGTTCGCGCGCGTCGCCTGCGCGCCGGTCGGCGTGTTGACGAGCACGGCCGCGCCCTGGCGGTATGACGCCTCGCCCGCGACGTTGACCGGACCGACCTGCGTCGAGAAGCTCGCGCCGGTCAGCTTGATGTTGTTGAAATAGGTCTGCCGGTACTGGAGCACGGGATAGAACGACGTGACGACGCTCGGGTTCATGTCGTTGTAATGCAGGTGATACACGCCGAGCTCGGTATCGCCGAACACGCGCAGGCGTGCGCCGATACCCCACTGGTTGTGCGCGCTCGGTTTTTCGTCGGCGCCGCGCGGAATGATCATCCCGCCCGGGCCGATGATGAACTGCGCGCCCGGGCCGACCACGTCCGAATAGCTCCAGTACGTGCCGGGCGCGGTCAGGCGGTTCTGCTGGAACGAGAACTGGTAGTAGCCGAGCAGGCTGAAGTTCGGCGTGATCTGCCACTGCGTCGAGATCTGCGGCACGGGCAGCAGGATGTCCTTCACCTGAGCGCCCGCGACATAGGACTTGGTGGCGTCGGCCGGGCCTTGCGCGCCCGCGATGTTCGGGAAGAACAGGCTTTCGCCCCACGCGACCACCTGGTCGCCGACCTTCACGTTCAGGCTCGTCGCGCCGATCTTGAAGGTGTTGTACGCGTAGGCGGCGAGCAGCGTCGTGTGGCCGCCCGACCAGTAGCGGGCATCGCTCGTGAAGTTGTTGTACTGGCCCGAATGGTTCACGGTGCCCGGCGCGTCGTTGTAGTTCGGGCGGTGATAGGCCTGATCGTAGAACGTGCTCGCGCGGACGAACACACCCCAGTCGTCGTGCTTCAGGTTCACTTCGCCGAGCAGGCTGACCTGATTTTCGATCAGCTTGTTCTTCGCGAAGTTGCGATCGCCGTCGTCGCCATTGATGTTCGCGGGCGTCAGCAGATTGCCGCTCGGCGCACGCGTGCGCATGCCGAGGCCGTAACTCAGCGTGAACGTGTAGTCCAGCGTCGTGTCGGCGCCAAGCTCGATCGTGCTGCCTGCGTGCGCGCTGGGAACGGCGCACGTCAGCAGCGCGGCGGCCAGCGTCGACAGCGTGGCGGTGGCCCGCTTGTCGGTACGACGCGAAATCCGTTGATGCATGGTGTCTCCTCTGGGGTATCGACGACGGTCGACTGTGGTTGTCGTGAGAGGCAGAGTAGGGAGATCGCGGTAGCAGGGAATCGTCGAAATGAACTAGATGACTTCCCTAGGACTGGAAACGATCGGGGCGCGCCGGTCGCGTTCGCGCGTCAGCGTGGTTCCGTTCGTGCCGCCGCGAGGAACGCCGGCCGTTCGCCGCCCCCGTCGAGCCGCAGGTTCGCGCCCGACGTGTACGACGCATCGGGCGACGCGAGGAACAGGCACGCCGACGCGACGTCGTCGGGCGTCGCGAGCCGGCCGGCGGGAATCGTCGCGCGGATCGCGTCGAGCGCGGCGTCGTCGCCGTAGTGGCCTTCGGTCGCGGATTCCGTCTGCACGAGGCTCGGGCTGATCGCGCACACGCGCACGCGCGGCGCCCATTCGACCGCGAGCGACGTGACTGCGTTGACGAGGCCCGCCTTCGCGGCGCCATAGGCGGCGGTGCCGGGCGAGGGACGCGATGCGCTGACGCTCGCGATGAACAGCATCACGCCGCCGTGCGGTTGCGGCTGCATGATCGCGTTCACGCGCTGCGCGAGTTGCAGCGGAGCGATCAGGTTCAGTCGCACGATCGATTCGGTGAAGCGCGGCGACGCGTCGGCCGCGAGCACGAACGGCGAGCCGCCCGCGTTGTTGACCAGCACGTCGAGGCAGCCGGTGGCGTCGCGGATCGTCGCGAGCATCGCGTCGACCTGCTCGATGTCGCGCAGGTCGGCCGCAATGAAGGTGGCCGTGCGGCCGCCGCCCGAAGGCGGCGTGTCGGGCGCGCTGCGCCCGCACACGAACACGCGCGCGCCCGCCGCGAGAAACCGCTCGGCGATGCGCCGCCCGATGCCCTTCGTGCCGCCCGTCACGAGCACCGTCCTGCCGCTGTAGTCGAATCCGTTCATCGTCTGCCTCCGTTTCGGTGGCCCGATGATAGGAACAAGCGCGCGCGGTTTCGTAGTCTGAAAGGATGATGCCGGCCGGCGCCGCCGGCGCAATCATCGTGGCAGGCATCCATCGACCGACGAAGGAGACAACCCGCGATGACGACCCCCACGACGCCGCCGGCCGGCATCTTCACCGACGTACCGGGCGGCCTGCGCCTGCATCATTTCGAGGCGGGCGACGGCCGCCCGGTGGTGTTCATCCACGGCAGCGGCCCGGGCGCCAGCGGTTTCAGCAACTTCAAGCACAACTACCCGGCATTCGCGGCTGCCGGCCATCGCGCGATCGTCGTCGACCTGCCGGGCTATGGGCAGTCGTCGAAGCCGTCCGACGTCGCCTACACGCTCGATTTCTTCGTCGATGCGCTGCACGCGCAGCTGTCCGCGCTCGGCACCGGGCCGGCCGTGCTGCTCGGCAATTCGCTGGGCGGTGCGATCGCGCTGAAATACGCGCTCGATTATCCCGACGAAGTCGACGGGCTGATCATGATGGCGCCGGGCGGCGTCGAGGATCGCGACACCTATTTCCGGATGGAAGGGATCCAGCGAATGGTGAAGCTGTTCACCAATCGCCAGATGAATGACGACACTATGCGCGAGCTGCTGACGCTGCTGGTGCACGATCCGGCGATCGTCACCGACGCGCTCGTCGCCGAGCGGATGAAGGTATGCGTCGAGCAGCCGACCGAAGTGCTGTCGACGATGAGCGTGCCGAACCTGACGGGGGCGCTCGGCGACCTGCGCTGCCCGGTGCTCGGCTTCTGGGGCACGGACGACCGCTTCAATCCGGTCGGCGGCGCGCTGACGTTTCTCGAACGCTGCCGCGACGCGCGCTTCGTGCTGCTGAACCGCTGCGGCCACTGGGTCATGGTGGAACACGCGGCGTATTTCAATCGCGAATGCCTCGATTTCCTGGCGGCGCCTGCCGCGGCCGCCTCACGATAACGCCCGATGCCCCTGATGACCGGCCCGTCCGAGGCCGGTTCGCTGACTACACGGAGACACAATGAAACTCATCGAAGACCTGTTCGACCTGCGCGGCAAGGTGGCCGCGATCACCGGCGGCGCACGTGGCATCGGCGCGGAAACGGCACGCACGCTGGCCGCGGCCGGCGCGAGCGTCGCGATCCTCGACGTGCTGTCGCAACCGGCGGAAGCGCTCGTCGAGGAGATCCGCGCGCAAGGCGGCCAGGCCGCGTTCTGGTCGCTCGACGTGACGCGCGAGGCCGACGTGGCGCGCGTGTTCGACGAGATCGTCGCGCGCTTCGGGCGCCTCGACGTGCTCGTGAACAACGCGGGCATCGAAGGGCACAACGTGCCGACGCACGAACTCACGCTCGCGCAATGGCAACGCGTGCAGGACGTGAACGTCAACGGCGTGTTCCTGTGCACGCGCGCCGCGATTCCGCACCTCGAGGCGGCCGGCGGCGGCTCGATCGTGAACCTGTCGTCGATGTACGGGATCGTCGGCGGTCCCGACGTGCCCGCGTATCACGCGTCGAAGGCGGCGGTGCGGATGATGGCGAAGGTCGACGCGATGCTGTATGCGGCGAAGAACATCCGCGCGAACTCGGTGCATCCGGGCTATATCCGCACGCCGATGCTCGAGGACGCATTCCGCCAGATGGGTCAGGATCCGGACCGCGCGTTCGAATACATGCAGACGCACGTGCCGATGGCGAAGATCGGCAGCCCGCGCGACATCGCGGCCGGCATCCTGTATCTCGTGTCGCCGGCGGGGCGCTACGTGACGGGTGCGGAGCTGGTGATCGACGGTGGATACACCGCGCGCTGACGCGCCGCGGCGGTCGAAACGAAACAGGAGACACGCAGTTGAAAGCGCTCGTGGCAGTGAAGCGCGTGGTCGACGCGAACGTGAAGGTCGGCGTGAAGTCCGACCGCACCGGCGTCGACATCGCGAACGTGAAGATGTCGATGAATCCGTTCGACGAGATCGCGGTGGAAGAGGCCGTGCGATTGAAGGAGGCCGGGGTCGTGGCGGAGGTGGTGGCGGTGTCGGTCGGCGTGACGCAAGCGCAGGAAACGCTGCGCACGGCGCTGGCGATCGGTGCGGATCGCGCGATCCTGGTCGAGTCGAACGATAGCGTCGAGCCGCTGGCCGTCGCGAAGATCCTGAAGGCGCTGGTCGACAAGGAACAGCCGCAACTCGTGATTCTCGG
>NZ_LOTA01000099.1:0-608 GCF_001521935.1 Burkholderia sp. RF7-non_BP4
CCGTAGTCGGCCACGCTGAAGATCGGCGCTTCGGGATCCTTGTTGATCGCGACGATCACCTTCGAATCCTTCATGCCGGCCAGATGCTGGATCGCACCCGAGATGCCGACCGCGATGTACAGCTGCGGCGCGACGATCTTGCCGGTCTGGCCGACCTGGTAGTCGTTCGGCACGTAGCCGGCGTCGACTGCCGCGCGCGATGCGCCGAGTGCTGCCGACAGCTTGTCGGCCAGCGGCTCCAGCACCTTCGTGTAGTTCTCGCCGCTGCCCAGGCCGCGGCCGCCCGACACGATGATGCTCGCCGACGTCAGCTCCGGACGATCCAGCTTCGTCACTTCACGGCTCACGAACTGCGACTTGCCCGCATCGACCGCCGCTTCGATCTTCTCGACCAATGCGCTGCCGCCTTCGGCCGCAACCGGATCGAAACCCGTCGCACGCACCGTGATCACCTTGATCGGATCGCTCGATTGCACCGTCGCGATCGCGTTGCCCGCATAGATCGGACGCTCGAACGTGTCGGCCGAATCGACCGCCGTGATGTCCGAAATCTGCGCGACGTCCAGCTTCGCGGCGATGCGCGGTGCGACGTTCTTGCCGTAGGCGGT